>JBGPIW010000007.1:0-18965 GCA_041485045.1 Gemmatimonadota bacterium
ACGCTAGCCATGGCCTCCCTCGGCAAGCTCGCCTGGGCCTCGGTGCCCGTCTACGTCGCGGGCCAGATGCTCGGCGCGTTCCTCGGCGCGGGCGTCGTCTGGCTCGCCTACCTGCCGCACTGGCCCGTTACCGAGAGCCGGGCATCGAAACTGGGCGTCTTTTGCACCGGTCCCGCCATCCGAAATCCGAGCGCGAATCTCCTGACGGAGATCATCGGCAGCTTCGTGCTGGTGCTGGGCGTGCTGGCCATCCTGACCCCGAAGAATTTGAATCCCGAACACGGATGGAACGCTGGATTCGGGCCTTTCCTCGTCGGAATCCTCGTGTGGGCCATCGGCCTGTCCCTGGGCGGGCCCACGGGCTACGCCATCAACCCGGCGCGCGACCTCGGTCCGCGGCTCGCGCACGCACTCCTGCCCATCGCGGGCAAAGGGCCATCGGACTGGGGCTATGCGTGGATACCGGTAGCCGGACCAGTCATCGGCGGCCTGATCGCGGCGTTGCTGTACAAGCTGTGCTGGCCCGCCTCGTGAGGCTGTGGCGGCGCGCATGAACGGACCTCCCCCATGAAACACATCCTGGCCCTGGATCAAGGCACCACGAGCTCGCGCGCCATTGTGTTTGATCACAGCGGCAGTGTGGTTGCCTCGGCGCAGAAGGAGTTTCGCCAGATTTTTCCCAGGCCCGGCTGGGTGGAACACGATGCGAACGAGATTTGGGCCACCCAGCTGTACACGGCGACAGAAGCGCTCGGCAAGGCCGGACTGACGGCGGCCGACATCGCAGCGATCGGAATCACGAATCAGCGGGAGACGACCGTGGTCTGGGACCGCACGACGGGCGCACCGGTGCATCACGCCATCGTGTGGCAAGATCGCCGCACGGCCGCCGCGTGCGACCGCCTGAAGGCCCGCGGGCTGGCGCCGTTGATCAAGCGGAAGACCGGCCTCGTGGTGGACGCGTATTTCTCGGGAACCAAACTTGAGTGGATGCTCCGCCATGTGCCGGGCGCGCGCGCCAAAGCGAAGGCCGGCGCACTGGCGTTCGGCACCGTGGACTCGTGGCTGGTGTGGAACCTCACCGGCGGCCGCGTGCACGTGACCGATCCGAGCAACGCGTCGCGCACGATGCTGTTCAATCTGCGGACCGGGGATTGGGACGACGAGCTGCTGAAGATCTTTGGTGTGCCGCGCTCGGTGCTGCCGGCGGTCGCTTCCTCGAGCGAAGTCTACGGTGCAACGACGCTGTTCGGCGGGGGGGGCGCAATTCCGATTGCCGGCATTGCGGGCGACCAGCAGGCGGCGCTGTTTGGCCAAGCGTGCACCAAGCCCGGCATGGTGAAGAACACCTACGGCACCGGTTGTTTCATGCTCATGAACACGGGCACGAAGCCGATCGCCTCCCGGAACAATCTGCTGACGACCGTGGCGTGGCGGGTTGGGAACCGGACCGAGTACGCCCTCGAAGGCAGCATCTTCATCGCGGGCGCGGTCGTGCAATGGCTGCGCGACGGACTGGGCATCATCAAGTCGTCGTCCGAGGTCGAAGCCTTGGCCGCGCAGGTGGTCGATCCGCAGGGCGTGTATCTGGTGCCGGCATTCGCCGGACTCGGCGCGCCGCACTGGGACCAGTACGCCCGCGGCTTGGTCGCCGGCATCACGCGCGGCACGACGGCGGCGCACATCGCGCGGGCGGCGCTCGAGGGCATCGCGTTTCAGGTCGCCGACGTGCTGCGGGCCATGGAAGCCGACGCCAAGATCAAGTTGAAGGAGCTGCGGGTGGATGGCGGGGCGTGCGCGAACAATCTCCTCATGCAATTCCAGTCAGATCTCCTGGGCGTTCCTGTCGTGCGACCGAAAGTCACCGAGACCACGGCGCTCGGCGCAGCATATCTCGCGGGATTGGCCGTCGGCTACTGGAAAGACCAAGCGCAGATCGCGGCGCAGTGGCAGGTGGACCGCCGCTTCACACCGGCAATGAAGCCGGCGCAGCGGAAGCTGCTCGAGGCCGGCTGGAAGAAAGCCCTCGAGCGGGCGCGGCACTGGGAGGAGGCGGAGGCGTGAACGCGCTCGCGCTGATCCTCCTCGCGGTCCAGACGCCGGTCCTCCAGCAGGACGGACTGCGATTCAGGGACCTGAACCGCAACGGCACCCTCGAGGTCTACGAGGACTGGCGCCGCTCGCCCGAGCAGCGCGCGCGCGACCTGGTCGCGCGCATGACGCTCGAGGAAAAAGCCGGTGCCATGATGCACGGCACCGCGCGCAGCGATGGGCCGATAGGCACCGCCGGCATGGGTGGCCAGTACGACACTGCCGCGATCCGCGCCCTGATCGACAGCGCGAACGTGAACAGCATGATCACCCGCCTGAGCAGTGAGCCGGCAAGGCTCGCCGCCCAGAACAACGTCCTCCAGGCGATCGCGGAGCGCACGCGGCTCGGCATTCCCGTCACGATCAGCACCGACCCGCGCCACCACTTCCAGTACGTCGCCGGCGCGAGCAACCAGACGAACGGGTTCTCGCAGTGGCCCGAACCGCTCGGCTTCGCCGCCATCGGCGATACGGCGCTGATGCGTCGCTTCGGCGACATCGCCCGCCAGGAGTATCGCGCCGTCGGCATCCACATGGCCCTTTCGCCGCAGGCCGACCTCGCGACCGAGCCGCGCTGGGGCCGCATCACCGGCACGTTCGGGGAGGACGCCGAGCTGGCGGAGCGTCTCGTGCGCGCCTACGTCGCCGGATTCCAGCACGGGGACGCGGGTCTCGACACGGGGAGTATCGTGACGGTCGTGAAGCACTGGGTCGGCTACGGCGCGGCCAAGGATGGCTTCGACAGCCACAGCTACTACGGGCGCTTTGCGACCTTTCCCGGAGGGGATCTCCAGTACCACATCCGCCCATTCCTGGGCGCGTTTGCCGCCCATGTCGGCGGAGTGATGCCGACCTATTCCATCCTCGAGGGCGCCACTTGGGACGGCCGGCCGATCGAGCCGGTCGGCGCCGGGTTCAATCGCCAACTGCTGACCGACATGCTGCGCACGCGCTACGGCTTTCAAGGCGTGGTCGTCACCGACTGGGCGATCACGTGGGACTGCGCGGAGCGCTGCCGCGCGGGCGCGCCGGCGGGGCAGCGTCCCTCGTTCGCCGACCTGGGGATGCCCTGGGGGGTCGAGGATCTCACCATGCGCGCGCGCTTCGTGAAGGCGGTGCAGGCCGGCGTGGATCAGTTCGGCGGCACGGAGCGCGCCGACCTGCTGGTCGAGGCGGTCCGGGCGGGTGAGCTCACCGAGGCGCGGCTCGACAGCTCGGTCGTGCGCATTCTCACGCAGAAGTTCGCGCTCGGCCTGTTCGACAACCCGTACGTCAATCCCGACTCTGCCGCGCGGCTCGTTGGAAACGAAGTATTTCGGGCCGCAGCGCTCGACGCGCAGCGCCGCGCACTCGTGCTGCTCGAGAACAAGGGCCGGATGTTGCCGCTACGGCCGGCGCAGCGCCGCCCGCTCCGCGTCTATCTCCACGGCATCGCGCCCGAGGCGGTGACACGGGAAGGATGGACGGTCGCGACTGATCCCGCGCAGGCGGACATCGCGATCATGCGCCTCACGGCGCCATTCGAGCGGCTGCATCCGCAGTATCTGTTCGGCACGTTCCTGCACGAAGGCAGTCTCGCGTTCAAGGATGGCGATCCCGATTACGCGGCGTTCAAGCGCGTGAGCGCCGCGGTGCCCACGATCGTGACGGTCTACCTCGATCGCCCTGCGATCCTGACGCCGATCCGCGACGCCGCCCGGGCGCTGATCGTGAATTTTGGCGTGAGCGATGCGGCCTTGCTCGACGTGCTCACCGGCCGGGCGCGGCCGGAGGGGAAGCTGCCGTTCGAGCTGCCTTCCTCAATGGAGGCGGTCGAGACGCAGCGGTCGGACGTGCCGCATGACAGCCCGCGGCCGCTGTATCCGTTTGGGTTCGGGCTCCGCTTCTAAAGGAGGCGAAACGGTCCATGGAAGTCGTCGTCAAGCGAGACTACGAGCAGATGAGCAAGGCGGCGGCCCAGATCGTCGTCGACGTGCTCAACACCAAGCCGAATGCCGTACTCGGCATGGCTACCGGGTCCACGCCGCTCGGCCTGTATCAGGAGCTGGTGCGGCTGCGCCAGCTCGGGCACGTCGACTTCTCTCGCGTGACGACGTTCAACCTCGACGAGTACGTTGGCCTGCCGGCGAATCATCCGCAGAGCTACCACTACTTCATGCACGAGCACTTCTTCCAGCACGTGAACATTCCACCGCACAACATCAACATCCCCTCGGGTACGACCAGCAACTACCCCAGCTTCTGTGAATGGTATGAGAAGCGCATTGCGGAATGTGGCGGGATCGACTTGCAGATCCTGGGCATCGGCACGGACGGCCATATCGCCTTCAACGAGCCGGGCAGCTCCCTCAGCTCGCGCACCCGGCTCAAGACCCTGTCCAAGCAGACCATCGACGACAACGCCCGGTTCTTCGAGCGCCGAGAGGATGTGCCGGTGTATGCGATCACCATGGGGGTCGGGACCATCCTCGATGCGCGCAAGCTGGTCCTGGTGGCGAGCGGGAACGCCAAGGCCAAAGCGATTGCCCAGGCAGTCGAGGGACCGGTCACCGGCATGGTGACGGCCAGCGCCCTCCAGCTGCACCGCGATGCGATCGTGATCGCCGACGAGCAGGCCGCCGCCAGCCTGACGATGCGCGACTACTACGAGTTTATCTACGCGGCCAAACCCGCCGCCCCGAAGTCATAGGGGGCTACCGATGCGATACCCTGCCCTGATGTCGGTCCTGCTTCTCATGGGATGCGGGAATACTGCTCCCCGGGTCGTGACGACGATGACCGGGACGCGAGCCGTCGTCTATACCACGGCCGACAGCACCGAGCTGAGGCTGACGCCCACCGACACCCTGGCGTTCAAGCCGTCAGAGCCCACCTCGGAAGGCAAGGTGTACGTCTTCGTCGATCCGCGGAAAACCTTCCAGACGCTCATCGGAATCGGCGGTGCGCTGACCGACGCCGCGGCGGAGACGTTCGCCAAGCTTCCCGGCGCACGCCAGGACGAGCTGATGCAGGCCTATTACAGCACGGACCGCGGGATCGGGTACACCCTGGGCAGGACCAACATCAACAGCTGCGATTTCTCGAGCGCGAGCTACACCTATGTCGATGAGGGTGACAAGGACCTGCGCTCCTTCACGATCGCACACGATCTGCAGTTCAAAATCCCGCTCATCAAGCGGGCGATGGCCACGAGCGGCAACCGACTCAAGCTTTTCGCCAGTCCCTGGAGCCCGCCGGCCTACATGAAGAGCAATCACGACATGCTGCACGGCGGCACCTTGCTTCCCGAGTATTACCACGCCTGGGCGTTGTATTACACGAAGTTCATCAAGAGCTACCGCGCGGCGGGCGTGCCGCTGTGGGGGATCACGATTCAGAACGAGCCGATGGCCACGCAGACGTGGGAGTCCTGCGTCTATCAGGCCGACGCCGAGCGGGACTTTCTCAAGAACCACCTCGGCCCCGTCATGGCGCAGGAGGGAACGAGCGATGTCAACATCATGGTATGGGATCACAACCGCGACCTGATCGTGCAGCGGGCCCAGACCATCTTCGACGATCCCGCCGCCGCGAAGTACGCCTGGGGAATCGGATTCCACTGGTACGAGGACTGGTCGGGGGGAACGCAGATGTACGGCAACGTGGAGCTGGTGAGCCGGCTCTACCCCGACAAGCACATCGTCTTCACCGAGGGCACACCGGCCAACTTCGACTCGACGGCCTATGGGCGCTGGAGTCTCGGCGAAGCCTACGGGAAGTCGATGATCTACGACTTCAATTCCGGCGCCGAGGGATGGACCGACTGGAATATTCTGCTCGATGAACGGGGCGGTCCCAACCACGTGGGGAATTTCTGCTTCGCGCCGGTCCATGCCGACACCCGGACCGGGAAGCTCATCTTTACCAACTCCTACTACTATATCGGCCACTTCTCCAAGTTCATCCGTCCCGGCGCCAAACGGATCCTCGCCGCCGCGAGCCGCAGCATGCTGCTCGCCACGGCCTTCGTCAACGAAGATGGTTCGGTGGCGGTCGTAGTCATGAACCCGACGGCAAAGGGCGGGCAATACAATCTTGTGGTCGGCTCTTCCGCAATGGAGATCAACTCGCCGCCACATTCGATCCAGACGGTGGTGTTCAAGCCCAGTTGACTATTGCGGGGAGAGGATCTGTTCCTACAACGAACGACTCTGCCAATAGGTCAGCGGCGGTGCAACGCTGCCGCAATCGCGTTCTCAGCCAGCGGAGCCATCACGCGGTAGCCGGCCTCATTCGGATGCACGCCGTCCTCCGACAGCTCACGCTTGAGGCCCATCCGCTCATCGGCCATCGTCGAGTGGTAGTCGAGGTAGACAACGTCGTGCGCGGCCGCATACACCTTCAGCCAGGCGTTGAGCGCCACGATCCTCGGCGCAGGCTCTAGGCCCGGCTTCCATGGATAGTCGTACGCCGGCAGCACCGACGACAACACGACGCGGATGCCATTCGCCTTCGCGAGCTCGACCATCGACACGAGGTTGTCTTCGATTATCTCCAGCGTCGCAGGGCCTGTGTTCCCCGCGATGTCGTTCGTGCCAGCCAGGATCACGACCGCCGCGGGCCGGAGCGCGATCACATCCTGCCGGAAGCGCACGAGCATCTGCGGGGTGGTCTGCCCGCTGATGCCACGCCCCACATAGGGTTTCCCCGGAAACATCGTGGCGAAGAGCGGGGCCCAGAAGTCGGTGATGGAGTTGCCGTAGAACACCACGCGCTGCTCGCCGGGCTTCGGTGCGCCGAGCGCGGCGTTCGCGTCGCGATAGCGGGCGAGGGAGGCCCAGTCGTCCACGCTCGTCTGGGCGTGGAGTGGCGTCAGAAGGGTCGCGGCGGCGAGCAAGCCTGCCACGGCGAGGCGGGAGGCTACGGAGACTCCGTGACCCGAACGGGCGCGCCGCGGTCGATCAGCGTGCCGTCGCCGAGTTGACCACTGGAGTTGCTGCCCCAGCAGTAGATCGATCCGTCGGGCGTCACGCCGCAGGTGTGCGAGCCCCCGGCGCTCAGGACGACAAATGTGAGCCCACCGCTCACCGGCGCCGCGACGGAATTCGTTCCCCCAATGGTGCCATTCCCGAGCTGTCCGTGCGAATTGGAGCCCCAGCAATAGGCAGCGCCCGCCGCCGTCAGGCCGCAGGTGTGCTCACCGCCGGCCACGAGCGACACCAGTGTAACCGGGACGGCCGCTCGGGTCGGCCACCCGTGGCCAGAAGGCGGTCCGGCGGACCCCAGCTGGCCGCTCGAGTTATATCCCCAGCACAACACTCCACCAGCGCCGTCCAGCGCGCAGGTGTGACCACTCCCCGTCGCGAGCCCCGAGACGGGAATCCCTTCACCAATCGCGTTGCCGGACGTGTCCGAATAGCCCACCGGTAACCTGAAACCAGCAGGGTGGTGGTAGATCGGGTCCCACGTTTGCGCATCCAGCGGTCCGTAGCCCAGCTCTCCGTTGAAATTCATCCCCATGCAAAGCACGTGGAAATTGAGGTAGAGGATCGTCGGCTTGGCGCAGACATGATTGCCCCCGGCCGCGGCCTCGAGGTAATCGGTGGTCTGGTCGGCGAAAGGGCTCGGCTCGAGCGGCACCGCCGCAGCGGCCGTCGAATCGAACGCGAGGGTGGAGCCGTCAAAGATGTCGTGGGTTCCCCAGCACCGCAGGCGCCGGACCCGGTTGATGAATCCCAAGCGGACACGTGCCAGGATGCAGGTGAACGTACCGCCGACGAGCAATTGCTCGATCCGGAGCTGCACGGTGTCGAGATTGCCGTCGCTGATGATCGTCACCGGTATCTCGGACGCAGTGAACGCCCCGCAGCTGCCATTTGCCTGAGCGCATTGGCCGTCTCCCAACGCGCCGCGTGCCCGCGAGCCCCAACAGAACAAGTTGACCTGCGCTTCTTCTCCACAGGTGTGGGCATCACCGGCCTGGAGCTCGTTGAACCGGTGAGACGTCGCGACCGCGAGCGGGCGGGATGATCGCGGCAGCACGGCTGCCGTGAGCCCGGCCCCGAGCTCGCCGGAGTTATTGCTGCCCCAGCAGTAGCCCGTGCCGTCCAGTGCCGCGATCGCGCAGGTATGGTCGAGCCCGGCGCTCACGGTGCGCCATTTCTCCACCACCTGCAGTGGCGCGCGGTGCTCGGCGACCTGGAACGGCGCCGCCCCCACCGTGGCCACCAACTCGCCGCCGCCCCGGCTCTTGGCCAGGACGAGACCATTCGAGTCGAGCGTAAATGCCGCCGCGTTGGTTGAGCTCCATTGCACCTTGAGCCCCGTCTTGATCCGGCCCAGCGCGTCTTGCACCTTGACGGCGAACGTGGCGGTGTCGTTCAGGGTGATCAACGGGGACCACGCCGGCTGCTCGATGATCTGGAGCGGGAGCACCCGCACCGGCAGCTGAAACGTCGCGCGGCCGAGCGGGTTCTGGACCGTCGTCAATACCAGCGCCGTGCCGCTGATCCGCCCGGTGATCACGGCCCGGGTGGAATCCGAGACCAGGGCGGAGACCGCGACGACTGAGGGATCGCTCGAGCCCCACGTCACCGTCGCGCCCGTGAGGAAGGCCGGGTCGACTCGCTGGAGCGCCAGCCCGATCGTGTCGACGTCGCCGACCGAGAGCAGCGAATCGGCGCCCCGTGACCTGACCACCACCGGTGCCCGCAACTCGACCGGCTCGAAACCGGTTTGGGCCACTCGCACGACGATCGTGGCTGCCCCGGTGCGCTGGCTGGTCACGATGGCGTGGAGGGCCGGCGACGTGCCGGTGACCGTCACGACCGAGGAATCAGTGGAACCCCACGCGAGGGTCACGCCGGTCACCACTTGCTGGTCCGGCCCGGTGACCGTCACGTCCAGCGAAGCGATCTCGGCGACCGCCAGCGTGTCCGGCCAGGCCGCACCCTTGGCGAGACTCACGGCGATGGCACCGGTGGGCGCGAGCTCGTTGCTGCAGGTGGTCAGGAGCGCCCCGGCGAGCAGCGCCGTGGCCGCCTTCAGGTACCGCGATCGTCTGGTCATGAATGGACAGTGTCTCAGTGTTTAGAAGGCGAGCTTGAGGCCAGCGCCGGCGAACACGTTGGGAATCGACGGGAGCTGCGGATCGGTGCGGAAGCTCCAGTGTCCCACCACGCCCGAGACGGCGAGGTGGGGGGCGACCAGGAACTCCAGGTCCGCCCCAACCCCGACGCCGATCACATCGTTGGTCACCGTCTGCCAGACGGGGACCTCCACCGGTCCGCCCGCAGTTTGGATGAAATAGCTCCCGACATTAAAGCGTCCGTTCACCCGGGCCACGCCGACCTCCCCGAACGGCGAGATCCCGAGCCGCCCGGCATGGAGCGAGACGCCAGTCCCCACCATGCCTCCTGTCACCTTCAGGTTCAGTGGCGCGAGACGGATGGCGGTCACGTGCCAACCGATCCGCTCCTGGCCCCGGAGCAGCACAGCGAATCGCCCACTCGGCCACCGGCCGGACTGGGTCAGGCCGCCGGAGGTCGGGGCCAACCCGACCAGACTGAGGCGCGTGCGGTATCCGGCACGGGGGATCCGCGTCGGACTCAGCTGGACCGGAATGCTCCACTTCCTCAACCGGTCTGCCACCGCGCTCATGCCAACTGCGACGCCGTCCTGGCTGTTCTTTTCGGTCACCAGTCCCACCACCTCCCACTCCCGGTTGAACAGCGCGCCCCCTGAGCTTCCCGGGCTCACGAAGAACGACTCGAAGCGCACGCGCCGCGCGCTCGCGCTGATCACCCGGTCCCCGCTCACCGGAGGATCCCAGCACACCCGGTCAGGGCACCCCACCGGGACGACCAGGGCCCCGATCTCGAGTGTTCCGGGATCTCCCTCGCGGTTGAAGGCGAATTGGATGGTGGAGCGGTCATCTCGCGGCAGGCTCAGCACCGCCAGGTCGAGGTCGCGGTCCAGCTGGTCCAGGTGCGCCTCGACGGTGTCGTTGCGCGCGAACTGGAACACCACCCGGACCTTGCCGCCCTGCTGGGCGGTGCGGACCACGTGCCCCGCGGTCACGATGATGATGCGAGTGGACGCCGCGACCACGATCCCGGCGCCGACCTCCTCATCTTCACCTCCGCTGGCCAGCACCTGGACCACCAGGTTGGCCGCCTCCACCGGCATGCGCGACACGCGTTGTGCTGCCAGCGGAGCGGCGGTGATGATCAAGATCGTTGCAGCGACAACGGCTCTCATCGTTGTGCCCTTCTTCCAATAGAGTCCGACCAGCACGAGCAATGCCAAGTAGACGAGTCCCGCACCGGCCGAGGCCAGGGGATGATTCGACCAGAAGACCTGGAGAACGGTCGGGACCTTGCCGAGGGATGCAGGGAGAGAATCGACTGTGCCCTCGAGGGTGAGGGCCACAGACTGGGAATCCACCGCGACGTCCCGAACCGAGCCCCTGAAGCCGGGAAGGCGCAGCGCCTCCCCTTTTTTCAGTATGTGGGAAGGCCGGCCGGCAAGGGCGATGCTGCCACTGTCGATGGTGGAGACCAGCTGGTCTGAGACCTGTTCCTCGTCACGGTACCGATTGACGTCTTCGAAGCTCACGCCGACGACGTCGAGCGGCACCAGCGGCCGCGCTACGGCCGAACCCTCGAAGCCAAGCTCGAAATCGAGTGGGCCGTGCGTCGCGGCGAGCTGAATCTGGTCGATGCGGAACGGGATCGTGTCCACCGGTTGGTCTTGCACGCTGACGGCGATCCTGCCGCTCACCGAAACCGGTACGGACGCCAACGAGTCACCGATGGTCAGTTGTACCACACCGACCGCCCCTGTTGGCTTCAGGGCGATCAGGCTGCGGGCTGGGAGCTGTATTGGGTCGATGCTGATTCCGCCGCTATCCGGTCGGATCGCCTTCAGGTACAGAGTCGGCGTGGCAACCCTGCGCGCCGGGGTCTTGTCGTGCGCGGGAAGCGAAACTTCCTCGAGCCCCGAGATCCCGAGCGATCCGAGAATCAGGGCGCGATCCCACGGCGCCGCCCGAGTCCCCAGCCGGAGCCATACGCCTTGCGCGCGGATCTCGGCGTGGACCGGTGCTTGGGCCACGGGCGCCGAGCCTTTCCAGAGCCCCACCGCGGCCAATGCCACGAGCATGCCGCCGAGCAACCCCGTCACGAGCGTCCGGCGCTCCGGCAAGCCCGACCGTCTTGGACCTGCTACGCTGCCGCGCCCTGCCAGTGCCTCGATGAATTCCTCGACGCGCTGAAAGCGCTCGGCGGGCCTCTTCGCCATCGCACGGCGCACAGCGGCCGAGAACCGCGCCGGGACCTCAGGTCGAAGCGCCCGCGCCTCGGGAACCGGGGTCATCAGGTGCTGCCCCAACACGGCCTGAACCGAATCGCCGTTGAACGGGAGCTCCCCGGTGAGCATCTGATAGGCGAGGACACCGAGGGAATAGATGTCCGAGCGCGCATCCATGGTGGGATCCGCGGTAGCCTGTTCCGGACTCATGTAGAGCGGAGTCCCCAGCACCATCCCCGTGGACGTCAATCCGACGCCTCCGCTCCGCCCACCGCCACTCTGCCCGACCTTCGCGATCCCGAAATCCATGAGCAGCGGATGGCGATCAGGCCCCTCCAACATGATGTTGTCCGGCTTGATGTCGCGATGCACCAGGCCCACCGCGTGAGCGGCGGTGAGGGCGCTGCCGACAGCGCCGAGGATGCGTTCGGCCTCGTCCAGGGACAGGGGGCTGTGCTCGCGAAGATAGTCCGTGAGGGTGATTCCCTCGACGAACGGCATGACGAGGAAAATCAGCTCACCCTGGTCTCCAATCGAGTAGACCGGAACGATGTTGGGGTGGCGCAGCGCGGCGAGGGCCTGCGCCTCCCGCTCGAACCGCTCCACGAAGCCTTCGGTGGAAACCAGCTCCCGGCGCAGCAGCTTGACGGCGACATCCCGGCGCAGGCGTACGTCGCGTGCGCGGTATACCACACCGAATCCCCCCTCGCCGAGCCTCGCGCCGAGATCAAAGCCCGTTCCTAGCGCGGCCTGCAGCCGGTCTCGGACCGGGTCCATCGTGGCCGTCTTCGTGGATACCGGGTCGACCATGAGCGAAGTGGGCAGGTCGGCCCCGCACAGCGGGCAGACGACGCTGTCCGCGGGGATCGGTCGGCTGCACGTGTTGCAGGTCCGGCTCAATTGGGGCATGCGGTCGTTGTGGGGATGAGCAGCAGGTACTCGTGCGAGTAGTTGCCACGGGGGCTCAAGGCGGCGGACACCTTGAGGGAATACAGTCCGGGAGCGGCAAGGTCGGCGCGCTTCAGCGAGATGAGGATCGGGCTCCCGGCGGGATAGAATCCGCGGCCCAGCGCCTCGTCCTTCTTGATCACCCGGGTCTCGACGCCGGTGGAGTCCAACTGAGCCAGGCTCACCAGTACCTCGATGAGCCGGGTTTCGGTGGAGAAGGCCACCTGCAGCGGACCGCAGGACGTAGGCGAGCTCTTCTGGGTGACCGCAAGCGGCACATACGCGACCCGTCGCCGACCGCCGAGCGTGAGCCTGGTCCACCCCAGGACACCCAGGTCGCTGCGGGCGAGGCGTTCAGAGCTGAGGATCCGGTTGGGCCAGCGGTACACCGAGTCGCGAGGCGCGGCACGGGTATCCATGCGGTAGTAGCGCCCGGCCTTGATAGTCTCGGCGCGGAGCTGGATGCCGGAGTCGGCCCGTGCGGCCCACCGGATGATGAGGGGGTCGTCCGCATTGAGATCGTATTTTTCGAACGTCTCCGTGAACGAAGAGAGAAACATGGTGGTCCCGGCCACCTGACGGGCATACACGCCCTCGCAGCGATCCCCCCGAGGCTGATAGCCGTTCACCGGGGCGGCGAGCTGCAACAGATTGGAATCACAAGGGAGTTTGGCCGTTGTTCCCTGCGCCAGCGCTCGGGACGCTGCCACAACCAGCCAGACCCCGATGAGCGATACGCGTCGGGGAACCATGCCGCCTATTCCTTCTTGTATGTGTGCGTGAAAATTGCCAGACCATTCTGCGGGGCAAAACAGCGGTCCGCTAGGGGGCGGCGCCGGGAGAACAGAGCGCGAGGAGGGTCATACCGCTATTTGTCGAGAATTTCCGCTCGGCTCTCTCCCCCGCCGTACCACGGGCGCAGGTGCACGGCACCGTCGAACCCGTGCGCCAGGTAGCGATTGATCGCGTCCATCTCTGTTGGCGTGTACTGCGTGCGGTGGCAGGCAAAGGACCGGTGCGCCGCCTCGAGATCCCCAGGGGCAAACGGCACGGCGATTGGGAGGTAGCGCTGCGCCATTGGCGTCACGTTCGGCTGCGCCGGTGGGGCGTCTTTCATCCGTTCGGCAGGTAGGGAGGCATAGTACAGGGCCGTCGGTATGCCGGCTCCACCCTGTTGCACGATCTCGGTCACGACGTCACCGACGAGCCGATGGTCTGGATGCCCGGTCCCACCCTCCGGACCAAAGCTGATCACCGCATCCGGTTGCAGGTCCCGCAATACGCTGTCCACAGCCGCTCGCAGCCCTTCCAGGCTGGCAAACGACGCCAGGCCGGCATCCTCGTACCCGAGCAGAATCGGTGGGTGGATACCGAGCTGGCGGGCGGCACAGCGAGCTTCCTCGGCTCTCACGTGTGCCAACGAGTCGCCGGCAGGGATGCCCGCATGGTCGCGCACACCCTTCCTCCCATCCGTGGCAATCACGAGGTACACGTCGTGACCCTCGCGCGCGTACCGCGCCAAGAGCGGCCCGACGATCCGCTCGTCATCCGGATGGGCGAACACGGCCACGAGTCTGTGGCGGCCCGTCTGGGCGGCAGCGTCCTGAGGGATGCCCCCGCTCGCCAACAGCAAACAGAGCAAACCGAGTCCATTTCGCATCATCACCCTATTAGCACGGGAAATCGCCGGAGGCAACCTAAACGGCTCTTCACGAGAGCTTCATGAACCTTGCCGCATGCGAACAGTTCCTTTGGTCGGAGATGAAAGACCTCACCCGCCCTGCCGACCTCGCGTCCAAGCGGGGCACCGGCCCGACCCGCAGCCAGCGGCCGGAGTACGTGGATCTCCTGCCTCCCTGTAATGCCGCCTGTCCAGCGGGTGAGAACATCCAGGCGTGGCTGGCCCTCACGCAGGCGGGCCGGTACCGAGAGGCATGGCTCAAGATCCTCGACGACAATCCCCTTCCGGCGGTGCACGGGCGCGTCTGTTACCACCCGTGCGAAGGGTCCTGTAACCGCACCCAGCTCGACGAATCCGTGAGCATCCACTCGGTGGAACGGTTCTTGGGGGATCGCGCGCTCGCCGAAGGGTGGATGCCCGAAGTCGGCCCGCCGACCGGCAAGCGCGTCCTGATCGTCGGCGCGGGCCCGAGCGGGCTCTCGGCAGCCTATCACCTCGCGCGGCTCGGGCATGGAGTGGAGATCAGCGATGCCGGCGCGCAGGCGGGGGGCATGATGCACTTCGGCATTCCCGCCTATCGACTCCCGCGCGACGTGCTGGATGCCGAGGTGGACCGCATCCGCCGGATGGGCGTCACGATCGAGCTCAACCATCGGGTGGAGGACCTCGAGCGGGAATGGTCCCATGGGGGGTTCGACGCGGTCTTCGTGGCAGTGGGCGCGCACCTCTCCAAGCGCGTGGACATTCCCGCCAGCGACGCGGTGCGGATACTCGACGCGTTGAGCTACCTGCGGGACGTCGACCGTGGGACGCCGCCCCGGCTGGGCCGTCGGGTGGCGATCTACGGTGGCGGCAACACCGCCATGGACGCGGCGCGCACCGCCCTGCGACTGGGACACGAGCCGCTCATCGTGTACCGCCGCGACTACGCGCACATGCCCGCCCTGCCCTTCGAGGCCGATGAGGCCGTCGAAGAGGGCGTGAAGATCCACTGGCTGCGTAGCATCGCTTCGATCGACGGCAGCACGATGCAGGTCGAGATCATGGAGATCGGCGCGGACGGGAAGGCCCGCGGCACCGGAAAGTACGAAACGCTCGAAGCCGACGCGGTGGTCCTCGCCGTGGGCCAGGACGCCGACACCCGCTTTCTCGCGAACGTGGACGGGCTGGCGCTGCAGTCCGACGGAACGGTGACGGTGGACCAGCGCATGATGACCGGCCGGGCTGGCCTCTTCGCCGGCGGCGACATGGTGCCGGCGGAGCGCTCGGTCACCGTGGCGGTGGGGCACGGCAAGAAAGCCGCGCGGCACATCGACGCCTGGCTCCGCGGCGGCGCTTACCACAAGGCGCCGGTCCGGGGCGAGGCGACGTTCGACAAACTGCACCTGTGGTTCACGCAGGATATCGCCCAGCGGGCGCAGGCTCGCGCGCCCCTCGAGTCTCGTCAGCACGGTTTCGGGGAGGTGGTACAGGGATTGACCGCGAGCGAGGCGTTGTTCGAGGCCAAGCGATGCCTTTCGTGCGGCAACTGCTTCGAATGCGACGCCTGTCTCGGCGCCTGCCCGGAACACGCCGTGATCAAACTGGGAACGGGCCTTCGCTACCGGTTCGACTATGATCGCTGCACCGGCTGCGCCATCTGCTTCGAGCAGTGCCCGTGCCACGCGATCGAGATGATGCCCGAGCCGGTAACTGCCTCGTGACGAAAACGTTACGGGAGCCCGCGCGTCCGAAGACGCCCCCCGAGATCGAGCCGTCTCGGGCGATGACCGTGGACGGCAACGAGGCCTGCGCCAGCGTCGCCTATCGTACGAACGAAGTGTGCGCGATCTATCCGATCACCCCGTCCTCCACCATGGCGGAGCTGGCGGACGAGTGGTCGAGCCAGGGGATCCCGAACATCTGGGGCTCAGTTCCCCAGGTCGTGGAAATGCAGAGCGAAGGCGGGGCTGCGGGTGCGCTGCACGGCGCTCTGCAGGTCGGTGCATTGGGGACGACCTTCACGGCCTCCCAGGGGCTGCTGCTGATGATCCCCAACATGTACAAGATCGCCGGCGAGCTGACGAGCACCGTGATACATGTGGCCGCGCGTTCCATCGCGGCGCATGCGCTGAGCATCTTCGGCGATCATCAGGACGTGATGGCCGTGCGGCCCACCGGCTTTGCGCAGCTCGCCTCGGGTTCGGTGCAAGAGGCACACGATCTGGCGCTCATCGCCCAGATGGCCACACTCGAGTCTCGGGTCCCCTTCCTCCACTTCTTCGACGGCTTCCGCACGTCCCACGAGCTGGCGCGCATTGCCGGGCTGTCGGACGATGACCTCCGCGCGCTGATCGACGACGACCTGGTGCGCGCGCACCGCGCGCGGGCCTTGAATCCCGACCATCCGTTCATCCGCGGCACGGCGCAGAACCCGGACGTGTACTTCCAGAGCCGCGAGGCCGCCAATCCATTCTTCGCCCGTACGCCGGACATCGTCGAAGGCGCGATGCGGCGGTTCGCGGCCCGCACCGGCCGCGCCTACCGGCCGTTCGAGTACGCCGGCGCGCCGGACGCGGAGCGTGTGGTGGTGCTGATGGGATCGAGCAGCGCCACCGCGAAGGAAACAGTCGAATGGCTCGTGGCGCGAGGCGAGCGCGTGGGAGTCCTGCAGGTGCGGTTGTTCCGCCCGTTCTCGGGCGCTCGGCTCCTCGCGGCGCTGCCCGAGACGACGCGGGCCATCGCGGTGCTCGACCGCACCAAGGAATGCGGCGCGCTGGCCGAGCCACTGTGCCTCGACGTCGTGGCGGCGTTGGCGGAAGGGGGGCGTCCCGTGCCGGTCATCGGCGGGCGCTACGGCCTCTCCTCCAAGGAATTCACCCCGGGGATGGTCAAGGCCGTGCTGGATGAGCTGGCGGCCGAGCGGCCTCGGAAACATTTCGTGGTCGGGATCGACGACGATGTGGGGCGGACCAGCCTCGCCTACGACCCGGGGTTCCGCACCGAGCGGGACGACACGTTCCGCGCGGTGTTCTACGGGCTGGGTGCCGACGGCACCGTAGGCGCCAACAAGAACACCTGCAAGATCCTGGGCGAGGAGGCCGGGCTCTTCGTGCAGGGGTATTTCGTGTACGACTCGAAGAAATCCGGATCGCGCACCGTTTCTCATCTTCGCTTCGGTCGCGAGCCGATCCGGTCCGCCTACCTGGTCGATCAGGCGCAGTTCGTCGGCTGCCACCAGTTCGCCTTCGTGCGCTCGCTCGACGTCCTCGGGTTGGCCGCCCCCGGCGCCACGTTGCTGCTCAACAGCCCCTACGCGCCCGAGGAGACCTGGTCGCGGCTGCCGCGTCCGGTGCAGGAGGAGATCATCGCCAGGCAGCTGGCGTTCTGGATAGTCGATGCGAGCGCCGTGGCGCGCGAGGCGGGGATCGCCGGTCGCACCAATACGGTACTGCAAACCTGCTTCTTCGCGATCTCAGGCGTGCTGCCGCGCGAGCAGGCCCTGGAGAAGATCAAGGCCGCCATCAAGAAGACCTACGGTGCCAAGGGCGATGAGGTCGTACGGCGGAACTTTGCCGCCGTGGATGCCACGATCGCCAGGCTGCGGCAGGTGCAGGTGCCCGACCGCCCAACCAGCCGGATCGAGCTGCTCCCGATAGTGTCCGCTCAGGCGCCCGCATTCGTGCAGAAGGTGACCGCCCCGATGCTGGCGGGTCGAGGCGACTCCTTACCGGTGAGCGCCCTGCCGGTGGACGGGACCTATCCCAGCGCCACGTCGCGTTGGGAAAAGCGCAACATCTCCGAGCTCGTAGCCGAGTGGGATCCGGACACCTGCATCCAGTGCGGCAATTGCGCAATGGTCTGCCCGCACGCGTGTATCCGAGCGAGCCTGCTCGATGAAACGCAGGTCGTGGGTGCGCCCGCTGCGTTCCGCACCGCGCCGATCGACGAGCGGGGCTTCCCGTCCATCCGCTACACTTTACAAGTCTACGTGGAGGACTGCACCGGGTGCGGACTCTGCGTCGAGGTCTGCCCGGCGAAGCGGCGCGAGGCGGCCGGGCGGCGGGCCATCAACCTCACCGAGCGGGAGCCGATTCTCGAGGGGGCCAGGGCCAGCATCGCGTTCTTCGAGTCGCTGCCGGTGACCGAGCGGGCGCAGGTGGACTTCTCGACGGTGCGCGGGACCCAGTTCCTCGAGCCGACGTTCGAGTTCTCCGGGGCGTGCGCCGGGTGCGGCGAGACGCCGTATCTAGGCCTGCTGTCCCGCCTCTTCGGCGACCGGATGCTGGTCGCCAACGCCACGGGGTGCTCCTCCATCTACGGGGGCAACCTCCCGACGACGCCGTGGGCCACGAACGCCGAGGGCCGAGGACCGGCGTGGTCGAATTCGCTGTTCGAGGACAACGCCGAGTTCGGGTTGGGGATGCGCCTCGCGGCCGACGGCCAGCTCGCCATGGCGCGCCGGCTCGTCGAAGCGTTCCGCGGGACGGTGGGCGACGATATGGCGGGTGCCTTGATCGCATCGCCGCAGCGCGTCGAGCGCGAGATTCTGGCCCAGCGGCTGCGCGTGGCCGCCGCGCGCGCGGTGTTGCAGCCCCTGGCGGATGGTGGCGACGAGCGCGCCCGGCATCTCTTGTCGGTGATCGACGGCCTGGTCCGGCGCAGCGTGTGGATCGTGGGAGGGGATGGCTGGGCCTACGACATCGGCTCGGGCGGCCTCGACCACGTGCTCGCCAGCGGGCGCGACGTCAACGTCCTGGTGCTCGACACCGAGGTGTATTCGAACACCGGCGGTCAGGCGTCGAAGGCGACCCCGATGGCGGCGGTCGCGAAGTTCGCCACCGCGGGCAAAGCCACGGAGAAGAAGGACCTCGCGCTTCAGGCCATCGCGTACGGCAACGTCTACGTGGCCCGCATCGCGATGGGCGCCAATCCCCAGCAGACCCTGCTCGCCCTGCGCGAAGCGGAGGCCTACCAA
>JBGPIW010000008.1:0-17938 GCA_041485045.1 Gemmatimonadota bacterium
CCTGCTGGCAGGACGCGTTGTCGCTGCGGCACAGGTCGAGCAGTTGTTGCCAGCTCCGGTTTGCCCGGTCGTGCTCGCGCGCCGCCAGCAGGGTGAACCCCACGGCCGAGGCCGCGCTCACCCACTTTCCGTAATGCACGGCGGCCCGAGCCCAGCGGTGCGGGTTGCGCGGCGCAACGGTGAGCGAGTCCTGCCCCGCGAGCGGCGCGACTCCGACGATGAGCAACGCCCAGGCCATGGCTGCCGGCTTCATTGCAGGGCCTCCACCGTTCCCCCGCCGGAAACGAGAAACAGCTGCCGGTCGCGCACCAGGGGGGGCTCTTCAATCGGCGCGCGCCGCCGCAGGCGCCAGCGCACGGAGTCGCTCGCCGCATCCACCAGGACGACCTCGCCCGTGATCCCGGCCACCAGCACGCCTCCCGCGATCGGCGTCGGGCCGGCGGTCGCCGGGATTCCCAGGGCGACGTGCCGGGCGGACGCGGGCGAGTCGACCGGCACCCGCCACAGCGTGCCGTCGCCGGTCAGGGCAATGAGCGTATCCCCCTGGAGGGCCACTGCACCGTACACGGCACCGTCCACCGCGCGATCCCAGGCCACAGTACAGGTCGCCAGCGCGACGGCGACCAGGTGACCCGCGGTGGTACCGAAAAACAGGTGCCGGCCGTCGCTGGCCGGAGTCCCGATGACCGTGCCGGGCGTGGAGAGCCTGGCGTGGACCGCCCCGGTAGCCGCGTCGAGCAGGAACAACGAATCGCCCAGCGTGGCGACGACAATGCCATCTGGGGTCGGGACGGGAGTGGCGCGCGCCGCGCGCCCGAGCGTCCGGCTCCAGCGTTTCTGCCCGCTCACGGCGGCCAGGCCGAGGACGTCACCCGCATCGGTGACGGCGATGACCAGCGAATCGGCCAGGGCGAGTGGCGCGGTCACGCCTGGCGTGCGCACGGCCCATGCGACCTTCCCCGTGCGCAGCTCGAGGGCGAACACCCGGCCGTCCGGCACGGCCTGGGTCGCGACGAACACGTGCGAGCCGGCGATCAAGGGACCGCCCGCGACGGTGCCCGACACCCGGCGGCGCCACAGCACCTTGCCCGTCGCGCGCTCGAGCAGCACGACGACGCGGTCCGTCGTACCGACGGCCACCACGCTCGTGCCGATCGCGATGGCGCCGCGCACCGAGCGGCCCGCGCGGGTGCGCCAGAGCGGTTGCGGCTCAGCGGCCAGGGACTCGCCCGCGGATGCGTCGTGACGGGCGGAGCCCAGATAGACCGGCCACCCATGGGCGTCCGAGTCGGGGCCGTAGCGAACCGTCGGGACGCACGCCATCGCGTTGACAGCCCAGACGGCCGCCACTAGTATGCCGCGCCTATGCCGGAACCCCAACGCATCGAGACGCTTGCGGCGCTCGCCGGACGGACCGTCAGCCTGTGCGGCTGGGTGATGACGACGCGCTCTTCGGGCAAGATCGCGTTCGTTTCGCTGCGGGACGGCACGGGCTACCTGCAAGTCGTGCTCTCCAAGAAAGACGTTGCCGAGGAGGTGTGGGAGACCCTGGGCCGGCTGACCCAGGAAACCTCGGTCCTTGTCACGGGCGCGGTGCGCGCCGATCCGCGTGCGCCGGGCGGGGTGGAGCTCACCGCGACGGACCTGCAGATCCTCGGGCCGAGCCACGAGTTTCCGATCTCTCCGAAAGAGCACGGGACCGCGTTTCTGTTCGAGCATCGCCACCTGTGGCTGCGCAGCCGCCGGCAGGTCGCCATCGCGCGCGTCCGCCACGAGGTCATCCAAGCGATCCGCGATTTCTTCTACGAGCGAAACTTCGTCCTGGTGGATACGCCGATCCTCACCGGGTCGATCGGCGAGCACGCCGGAACCCTGTTCGCCACCGAATACTTCGACCTCGGCAAAGCCTACCTCGCCCAGACCGGCCAGTTGTACGTCGAAGCCGCGGCGGCCGCCCTCGGCAAGGTGTACTGTTTCGGTCCGACCTTCCGCGCCGAGAAGTCCAAGACCCGCCGCCACCTGACCGAGTTCTGGATGGTGGAGCCGGAAGTGGCCTGGAACGATTCCGACGACAACATGAAGCTGCAGGAGCAGTTCGTCACCTACATCGTCGCCCGCTGCCTCGAGCGCCGGAAGGCCGAGCTCGCGGAGCTGGAACGCGACACGGCGGCGCTGGAGCGCTGCACGCCCCCGTTTCACCGCATTTCCTACACCGACGCGGTGGAAAAGCTCGGCGCCTTGGGCGCGACCATGGAGTGGGGGCGCGACCTGGGCGGCGAAGAAGAGACCCTCCTGGCGAGGCAATACGACCGCCCCGTCATGGTCTACAATTACCCGCGGGCGGTCAAGGCCTTCTATATGAAGGAGAACCCGGCGGACCCCCGGACGGTGCTCAACAACGACATGCTGGCGCCCGAAGGGTACGGCGAAATCATCGGCGGCAGCCAACGCGAGGACGATCACGACAAGCTGGTCCGCCGCATCCAGGAGGAAGGGCTCCCTCTGGAGGCCTACGGCTGGTACCTCGATCTCCGGAAATACGGCACGTTCGTGCACGCTGGGTTCGGCCTGGGGGTGGAGCGCACCGTGGCGTGGATTTGCGGCATCCCCCACATCCGCGAGGCGATCGCCTTTCCGCGGACCCTCTACAAGCTGTGGCCTTGAGGTGTCCGCGATGTTCCTGATCGTCTGGGCGTTCGAGGCGCGGCCGGGGCGTGAGCCCGAGTTCGAGCGGGCCTACGGCCCCGACGGTGACTGGTCCCGGTTGTTCACGCGCAGTCCCGAGTACCACGGCACCGAGCTGCTGCGGCACGCGGCGGGACGGGGCTATCTCACGATCGACCGCTGGACCTCGGACGCCGCGTTCGAGACGTTCCGCGAGCAGTGGCGGTCGGAATACGAGACCCTCGACCGTTACTGCGAGCAGCTGACGGAGCGGGAAGCGCTGGTGGGCCGGTTCGAAGCGCCTTGAATCCGGCTCAACCTCCCTGTTTGACCTCTTCCCACAACGTGTCGAGCTCGTCCAGCGTCGCTTCTCCCACCTCGACGCCGCGCTCCCGCGCGATGCGCTCGACGGCCTCGAAGCGGGCGCGGAACTTCACATTCGCGATCTCCAGCGCCTGGTTGGGATCCACGCCGAGCTTGCGCGACAGATTCACCGCGGCGAAGAACAGGTCCCCCAGCTCCATCGCCATGCGTTCGCGGTCGGTGCCCGGCGCCACCTCCTCCAGCTCGGCCATCTCCTCGCGCACCTTGGCCTGCGGCCCTTTCTCGTCCGGCCAGTCGAAGCCCACGCCCGCGGCCCGCTCCTGGAGCCGCAGCGCCATGAGCAAGGGCGGGAGATGCGGCGGCACGCCGGCGAACGCGCTGCGCCCACTCGCCCCCGAGTCGCGACGCTTGCGCCGTTCCCAGGACTCGGTCGCCGTCCCGCTTCCGGTCGCCCGGTCCCCGAACACCTGCGCATGACGGCGCCGCATCTTCTGCTCCAGGGCGCGCACGACCGTTTCGGCGTCGAGCTGACTCCGCTCTTCGGCGAGCACGATCTGGAAGGAGAGGTGCAGCAGCATGTCGCCCAGCTCCTCGCGCAGCTGCAACGGATCGCCGCTCGCGATGGCGTGATCCAACTCCAGCACCTCCTCGACCAGGTACGGCCGCAGGGTGTAGGTGGTCTGCGCGGCGTTCCACGGCGAGCGTTTTCGCAGCTCCCGCACGAGCGCCAGCACGCGTCCAAGCGCTGAATCGCCTTGCATTTAGCCTCCGGGCGGGGTATGATACCCGCTCCCCTGATGGAGTCAATGAGCGCGCCGCGCAGCCGCGCGTGGGTCGAGGTGAGCCTCGCGGCGGTGGTCGAAAACGCCCGCATCGTGGCGCGCACCGCGGGCACCCGGCTCCTCCCGATCGTGAAGGCCAACGCGTACGGGCTCGGAGCCGTCGCCGTTTCCAGAGCGCTGGAAGTGGTGGATCCCTGGGGGTACGGCGTAGCCACCGTCGAAGAAGGCGTCGAGCTGCGCGCGGCAGGAATCAGCCGGCCTGTGCTGGTATTGCTCGCGGCAGCCGCGGCACGATTCTCCGAGTACCACGCTGCTCGACTCACGCCGGTGTTCGATTCGGCCGCCGCGCTTGAGAGCTGGCTCGGTGAGCGAGGGGATGCCCCGTTCCATCTCGAGATCGACACCGGGATGGCACGGGGTGGTGTGCGGTGGGACGAGATGGCGCACGTCGCGCGGCTACTGGACACGCCGCGCTTCGAGGGGGCCTTCACCCAGCTTCACTCGTCGGAAATCGCCGACGGCTCGATGCGGCGCCAGCTGGAGCGCTATCACGCGGCGCTCGACCGGTTGCCACGGCAGCCGCGGCTCCGCCACGTGGCCAACAGCGCAGCCGCGCTGACCGAGCCCCACGCCGCGCTCGATCTCGTACGGCCGGGCGTGTTCCTGTACGGGGGTACACCGGGCGGCACCATCGCTCCCGGTCGGGCAGTGGCGAGCATCCGCGCGCAGGTGGCGAGCGTGCGCCGGGTGCGCGCGGGTGACACGGTGAGCTACAATGCTCGCTGGGCGGCAGCGCGGGACACGACGATCGCGACGCTCGGCATCGGCTATGCCGACGGCGTACCGCCGTCGCTCGGACCGGAAGGGCGCGGCACGGTGCTGCTCGCCGGGAGGCGCTGCCCGATCGTCGGAACCGTGACGATGGATCTGATCATGGTGGATGCCGGGGATCTGGCGGTGGACGTGGGCGACGTGGCCACGCTCCTCGGCGCGGCCGACGGACAGACGCTCACGCTGGCCGAGCTGTCGGCGGCGAGCGGCATACAGCCCCGTGGCCTGCTCGCGGGTCTCGGGAGCCGGCTCCCGAGAGTGTACGAATGAAGCGCGCGGCGATCATCGTCCTGGACGGGCTTGGCATCGGGGCCGCACCCGATCAGGATGTGTACGGCGACGTGGGGTCGGACACGCTGGGGAACGTGGCGCAGGCGGTGGGTGGCCTGCGCCTTCCGAATCTGGAGCGCCTGGGGTTGGGGCTGTGCCGCCCGCTCCGGGGCGTGAACCGCCCGGCGGCGCCGGGAGCGGCGCACGGCGTGGCGCTGCCGCGGAGCCACGGCAAGGACAGCACGACGGGGCATTGGGAGATGTGCGGCGTGCTGTTGGAGCGGGCGTTCCGCACCTATCCGCAGGGGTTCCCGGTGGCGCTGCTGGAAGAATTCGCGCGGCGCACGGGGCGGGGGTGGCTGGGGAACAAAGCGGCGTCGGGGACCGGGATCATCGACGAGCTGGGCGTGGAGCATCAGCGCAGCGGCAAGTGGATCGTCTACACCTCGGCGGACTCGGTTTTTCAGGTGGCGGCGCACGAGGCGACGGTGCCCCTGGAGGAGCTGTACCGGGCGTGCGCTACGGCGCGTGCGATGCTCGTGGACGAGCATGCGGTCAGCCGGGTGATCGCCCGGCCGTTCGAAGGGTCGCCGGGGGAGTACCACCGGACGGCGCGGCGCAAGGATTTCTCGATCGCACCGGTGGGGACGACGCTGCTCGACCGGTTGGCCGCGGCGGACGTGACGCGCGTGGGGATCGGCAAGGTGGACGACCTGTTCGCGGGGCGGAACATCGCCAGCGAGCATACGCCGACCAACAGCGACGCGTACCGCCTGATCGAGCGGGCGCTCGACACGCTCGATACCGGGTTCGTGTTCGTCAACGTGATCGAATTCGACCAGACCTGGGGGCACCGCAACGATGTCCCGGGGTTTCATCAGGGGCTATTGGAGCTGGACCGCTGGCTGCCGCGCCTCGAGGCGCTGGTACGGGAGGACGACCTGATCATTTTCACCGCAGACCACGGCAACGATCCGACGACACCGTCCACCGACCATTCGCGCGAAGCGGTGCCTGTGCTGGTCCTGGGCGGGCGCGTGCGTCCGGTGAGTCTGGGCGAGCGCTCCTCCTTCGCCGACCTGGGCGCGACCGTGGCCGAGTACTTCGACGTGCCGCCGCTCGCCGCCGGGGTGTCGTTCCTCCGGGAGGTCTGGGCGTGAGCGCCGAGCTGGTACACCGGGCCCGGGCGGTCATGGCGAACGCCTACGCGCCCTACAGCCGGTTCCACGTCGGCGCCGCGATCGAGGCGGACGACGGCAGCGTCCACATCGGCTGCAACGTGGAGAACGCGTCCTACGGGCTGACGATCTGCGCCGAGCGGATGGCGGTCGGGGCGGCGGTGGCGGCGGGGAAGCGCAAGCTGGTGCGCGTGGCGGTGGCGAGCGCGGTGGAGCCGCCCGCCACACCGTGCGGCGCCTGCCGGCAGCTGCTGGCGGAGTTCGGTCTCGACCTGGAAATCATCGCGGCGGGGCCGAAAAGCGAGCGGCGCTGGACGCTGCGCGAGCTCCTGCCCGAGGCGTTCACGCGCGAGGCACTCGCATGAGCCCGCGTCGCCTGCGGCGCTGCGCCGTGGTGCTCGGGGGAGTCGCGCTCGCCGCACTCGCGTGCGTCCAGGAGCCCACGTCTCCGGCACAGTGTCCCGCCTTTTGTCCCGGCGGGCGACTCACAACCGTCGAGTCGCTGCTCGCGACATCGATCCAGCGGGATTCGTCGTTCCAGGGATACGTAGCGGCGCATCAAGCGAACATATTGCTGGCGGTGGAGCTGCCGGGGATCGTCAGCCGGCCGATCTTCGAAACCCTGCCGATCGCTGTCCGTGCCTTGATCGACACTGGCAGCGATACTACGACGGGGCCGATCGTTTTGGACTCCATGCGGCTCACGCTGACGATGCTGCGGCGCAGCGCCGGCGCCAGGAACATCCGGCTCGCCTTCTATCAGGTGCCCCTCGGCATCGACAGCACGACGACGCTCGCGGCGCTCGCGCCCTCGTTCGCCGCTGCGCCGCTGCGTGTCGTGAATGTGGACAGCCTCGTGACCTTGCCTGCCAAGCGCGACTCGGTCACGGGCGACTCGGTGCTGTCCGTGGACAGTGTCCGCAACGCCCTCACTGTCCGCCTGACGTTCACCGCGGCGCAGATCCCCTTCAGCGAGGCCGACAGCGGGAAGCTGGGGATCGGTATCTCTGTCAGCGCGGACAGCGTGGCGAGTGTGGCGTTTGAATCGAATCGCCTGGGGGCTGGTCCGCAAACGGTGTGGTTCGCGCGCGTAGACTCCGCCGGCGTCATCGTGAAGCCGGACTCGCTGCCGCACGCGTTCCCGGTTTCCCAGCAGCGCGGCGTCCGGTTCAACAGCTTCGTGTTCGACACTCCGCCGCTCACGCTCGATTCGAACCTCACGATCGGCGGAGTCCCGTCGATCCGCGCGCTCCTGCGCATTGCGCTGCCGCGCGTGCTGCGCGACTCGAGCCGGATCATCCGGGCGACCCTGCTGCTCGTGCCCACGGGAGCCGCCCCGGTGACGACGCCCGACTCGGTGTTCGTCGAGGCCCGGCGGGTATTGACTGACCTCGGCGCCAAGTCTCCCATCGTGCCGGATACGTTCGTCGCCGTCTCCCCCGTGTTCCGCGGCATCCCGGCCGATACGGTGCGGATCGAGATGACGAACTTTTTCCGCCTGTGGCAGCTCGATACCACCGCCGTGACCGCCGTGTACCTGAGCCTGCTCGCTGTCGACCGGGTCGATTCCACGCGCCTGACGGGATTCGAGCTGGTCAGATTCGACTCGCGCAGCTTCGACGCGCCGCGGTTCTTCTCGTCGCGCTCGCCGGCGTTCCGACCGGCTATTCGGCTGACGTTCGTGCGACACCTGCAGTTCGGAGCCCCCTGAGATGGCGAGCCTGAAACCGCATGCGGTTCTGTTCGCGCTGGTCGCGGGGGCCGCCTTCCCCCTCCGCGGGCAGGATTCGCCCCTCGGGATCCAGGGCCTGGGCACTCCGGGTCGCTTCGAAAGCGCGCGCGCCCGCGCCACGGGCGGCGCGCTCGCGGCGTTCGACCCGTTCTCCGTCCTCACCGAAGCGTCGGTGAGCGGACTGACGCGCTTGACCGCGACCGCCACCGGCGCAGCGTCATACCTGACGGATGAGCTCGCCGGTCAGCGCGACTCGCGCCGGGGCTCGCGGTTTCCGCTGTTCCAGATCGGCGGCCGGGCCTGGAGCAACATCGTGCTCGCCGCGGGATTCTCCACGTACCTCGATCGCACCTACCACGTCGTCATTCGGGACTCGATCACCCTCGGCGGCTCGTCGCAGGCGATCACCGACGACTTGTCCGCCGACGGCGGTGTCACCGACGTCCGGTTGGTGGCTGCGCGACAGTTCGGGCACCTGGCCCTGGGGGCCGGTCTCCACCTGCTGGCGGGATCGACCCGGTTCCAGTTCGTGCGGACGTTCGAGGACACATCGATCTACGCCGCCGTGTCCCAGTCCGGCGAGGTCGCGTACCGCGGCTCGGGACTGTCGGCGAGCGCGATCCTGACGGTCGGGCGCCGCATGCAGGTCGCCGCGTTCTATCGCTCCGACACGCATCTGCGCAGTGAGGAGGAGGGGGCGACGGTCGCCCGGAACGATCTGCCGACCACCGCCGGCGGCGCGTTCCGCTGGCTACCGACCCCCGACATGACGCTCGCGGCCGCGGTGCTGCGCCGTTCGTGGGCCACCGCCGTGGATTCGAACGCTTACAACACCACGAGCTGGTCGGCCGGCGCGGAGTTCGGCCGGCAGGTGCCGCTGCGGGTCGGGGTGCGCGGCGGCGATCTGCCGTTCGGTCCGGGCGGCCGGGCGCCGCGCGAACTCGCCTTCGCTATCGGGACCGGGCGCGTCTTCGCCGATGGCCGCGGCATCATCGACGTGGCTTTCGAGCGCCTGCGGCGCACCGGCGCCGGCCTGACCGAAACGGGCTGGACCGCGCTGCTCACCGTGGCCGTCCGGCCGTGAACGTTTATTTCCACACATTCGGCTGCAAGGCGAACCAGTACGACACCGAGCGCGTCCGCCAGGCGTTCGCCGACGCGGGCGTAACGGTCGTGGATGCGGCCGACGCGGCCGATCTCGCCGTGATCAATTCCTGCACGGTGACGCACGAGAGCGAAGCGAAGCTGCGCCGCTACGTGCGCCGCCAGGCGCGGGCCGGGCGGGACGCGATCGTGATGGGCTGTGCCGCGGCGCTCGACGACGGCGTGCTGGCGGCGCTCCCCGGCGTGCGGGCGGTGGTGGGCGGTGCCGATCCCGTCCCCGTGCTGCGGGCGGCCGGATTGCCGGTCGAGCACGTCGACCCGGTGCTGCGGCGCTTCAGTGCGGGCGCGCGCGGCTGGCTCAAGATCCAGGACGGCTGCGACGAGCATTGCACCTTCTGCGCGACGACGCTCGCGCGCGGCGCCAACCGCTCCCGGCCGATCCCCGAAATCGTCGCCGAGGCCCGGGCGCTGGCGCGGCATCACGCGGAGCTCGTGCTCACGGGAGTACACATCGGAACCTTTGGGGAGGATAGGGACGGGGGACGAGGGACGGGGGACGGGTCGTCGCTGGGGGAGCTCCTGGAAACTCTGGTCACCTCCGTGCCGGACGTCCGGTTCCGGCTGTCGTCGATCGAGGCGACCGAGGTGGACGACCGGATCGCGCGGTTGTTGATCGAGGCACCGCGACACGTGGCGGCACACCTGCACGCGCCGCTCCAATCCGGCGCCGACCGGGTGCTCAAGCGCATGGGGCGGCACTGGTACACGGCGGCTACCTACCGGTCGCGCATCGAGTGGCTTGCCGCACGACTGCCGCTGTTCGGTCTGGGAGCCGACGTGATCGCCGCCTTTCCGGGGGAGACCGACGCCGACCATCGGGCCACCCTCGCGCTCATCGCGGCGCTGCCGTTCACGTACCTGCACGTCTTCCCCTTCAGCGTGCGTCCGGACGCGCCGGCCGCCCGCATGACCGAACGAGCGGACGAGGCAGCGGTGCGTGAGCGGGCGCGGGAGCTGCGTGCCTTGGGCGAGGCGAAGGCGGCCGCGTACCGCGCGAGCCGCAGCGGCGGCCGGGGCGACGGGGTGGTATGCGGGCACGCCGGGGGCCGGGTGGACGTGCTGACGGAGGACTACCTCACGGTCTATCTTACGAGCCACGCCTGGGACGGACGTCCCCGGCTGGACGTAACCGTGAACTGACCGTGCCGCGCATCTATATCGAGACCTACGGCTGCCAGATGAACGTCTCGGACTCGGAGCTCCTGCTCGGGAGCCTGGGGCGGGAGGGGTACGTCCGCACCGACGATCCCGCCGCCGCCGACGTCCTCCTGGTCAACACCTGCGCCGTGCGCGACCACGCCGAGCAACGGGTACTGGGGCGCATGGGCGAGCTGAAGCGCTACAAGCGTCCCGGCGGCGTGCTGGGCGTCGTGGGCTGCATGGCCCAGCGCCTCGGCCCGAAACTCCTGGAGCGGGTGCCGCAGGTGGATCTGGTGATCGGGCCCGACGGCTACCGCAGCCTCCCCGAGCTGATCGCGCGGGCACAGGGCGGCGAGCGGGCCGCCGACGTCGCCTTCCGGAGCTGGGAGCACTACGAGGACGTCCCGCCGGTCCGCGGCGACGCGGTGTCGGCGTTCGTCACGGTGCAACGCGGGTGCGATTATCGGTGCACCTTCTGCGTGGTTCCGATGACGCGCGGGCCGGAGCGCAGCCGCAAGTTGGAGGACGTGGTGGGTGAGATCGGGCGTCTCGCCGCCCAGGGGACCTCCGAGGTCACGCTCCTTGGTCAGACGGTCAACAGCTATCACGACGGCACGCACGATTTCGCCGATCTGTTGCGGGCGGTGGGGTCGGTTCCCGGCATCCGGCGCCTGCGCTTCACCTCGCCGTATCCCACCGACTTCACCACGCGCGTGCTCGCCGCCATGCAGGAGACCGCGGCCGTGTGCGAGCACGTTCACCTGCCGGTGCAGAGCGGCAGCTCGCGCGTCCTCAAACGGATGTTGCGGCGCTACACGCGGGAGGGCTATCTCGAAGTGGTCGACGCCCTGCGCGCGGCCGTCCCGGGGATCGCGCTCACGACCGACATCATCGTGGGCTTCCCCGGCGAGACCGAGGAAGACTTCGCCGAGACCCTGTCGCTGGTGGAGCAGGTGGGGTTCGACGACGCGTTCACGTTCAAGTATTCCCTGCGGGAAGACACACCGGCGGTCCGGCTCAAGGATCACGTGCCGGATGCGGTGGCGGGAGAGCGACTCGAGCGGCTCATCGCTCTGGTACGTGCCATGGCCCGGCGCACCAACATGGCGTTGGTCGGCTCCATCCACGAAGTACTGGTCGAAGGACGCGCGAAGCGCGGCGGCCTGTTGCAGGCGCGCTCGCGCACCAACAAGGTGGCGCTCGTCGACGGCCCCGATGGATGGATCGGGACCTACCGGCGGGTGCGGCTCACCGGCACGACCGGCTCGACGTTCACCGCGTGGCCGGCGGAACAGGAGGGTGCCCTCGTGGGGTAACGAACGTCAGCCTGGAGGTCACCCAGAAGGAGTACGAGCGGCTGCGGCCGCAGTACCCGACCTTCTGCGGCTGCGACACGTGCCGCGGCGACGTGCTCGTGTACGCGCTGAACCGGCTGTCGCCCCACTACGTGTCCACGCGGGCCGGGGAGATCCTCACCGGTCTGTCGATGGGCACCGATCAGGAGGCGGCGAAGTTCACCGTCATCCTCATCGAGGGCTATCGCCGCGTGGGGCTGGCGCCGCGCTGCGGGGCGAAACCGGTCACGCTGCTCTGAGCCGGTGAGGCGGCGGTGCGCCCGCCGCTCCTGTGGATCGCAATCGGCTTCGGGGCCGGCCTGTGGGCCGGCCTCGCGGCGTTTTCGGGGATGGGGGATGTGGGGACGTGGGGGGTGGGTGTGCCGGTGCTGGCCGGAGTCATCTTCGTCGCGAGGCGCGCGCCGGTGGCGGGCGCGATGGGCCTCGCGGCGCTGGCCGGTCTGCTGTGGGGCGCGGCGGCGGCGCAGCGGCGCGAGGCGAGCTGCGCCGGAATCTGGGGAAGCGGGACGGGGGAAGCGGGAGGAGGCACCCGCGCTGCCATCGTGCGGCTGCTCGATCCCGTTTCCGGCGATGGCGGCATCGTCGAAGCGCAGGTGCGGGGCGGTGGGTGTGGCGGTTCCGTCACGCTGCGTTGGCCGTCTGCCAAGCGGGCGGCGGGGGGGACGACCTGGCTCGTGGCCGGCCCCTACATGGGCGACGCCGAGCGTGGACTCCTGCGCGTGCGAACCGCCCGGCTGCTCGACGCCGCGCGCCGCGGGCGCGGCGGCCTGCGCGACCGCATCGCGGGACGGAGCCGGAACCTGTTCGGCGCTCGCGCGCCGCTCGTCGACGCGCTCGTCATCGGGCGCACGGCCGACCTCGATTCGGAGCTGCGGGAGCGGTACGCCCGCTCCGGACTGGCCCACATCCTTTCGATCTCCGGGTTGCACGTCGGGTTCTTCGCGGCCTGGCTGGTGCTGCTGCTGCGCCTGGCGGGTATGCCACCGCGGGCGCGGCTGGTGTGCTCCGCGCTCGCGGTATTCGCTTACTGCTGGCTGATCGGCTTCCCCGCGCCTGCCACCCGCGCGGGGGTGATGCTGGCGGTGGATGGCGTGGCGCGCTGGCGCCAGCGGGTCGTGGCGCCGCGCGGCACGGTGGCGCTCGCGGCGCTCGTGGTGCTGTTCGGCGACCCCTGGGCGATCCGCTCCGTGGGAGCCTGGCTCTCGGTGGGGGCGATGGGCGCCGTCATCTGGGCCGGTCGGGCCGTGACGGGCCCGGCACTGGTGAGGCTCGTCGCCCCCGCCGTCGCGGCCACGCTCGTGACCGCGCCGATTACCGCGTTCGTCTTCGGCACGGTGGCACCGATCGGCGTGGTCGCGAACCTGGTCGCCATCCCGCTGGGCGCCGTCGCGGTGCCCGGGGTGATCTTCGCGCTGGCTCTCGCGGGCCTCGTGCCCGCCCTCGCGACCTTGCTCGCCGCCGGGTCGGGGTTCGTGCTGGCGCTGCTCGACCTGGTGGCAGGTCTCGCCGCACGCGTCCCCGGCGGACACGTGATCACGATTCCGGGGTGGCCGGCGGCGCTTGCGTGGCTGGGGGTGCTGGCGCTGGCGTGGTGGCTGTGGAATTCTCCCCGTCGCCCCTGGCTCATCGCCGCGCGGAGCGCGTTCGCTGCCGCGGTGCTCGCCTGGGGCTCGCTGCTCGCTCGCGCACCCAGTGACAGCGACGGCGTTCTCACCGTACATTTTCTTGACGTCGGGCAGGGTGACGCTGCGGCGTTACGCACCCCCGCTGGGCACTGGGTGCTCATTGACGGCGGTCCGCGAACGCCCGCGGGGGATGCCGGGCGGCGGGTGGTGTTGCCGTTTCTGCGGCGCCTGGGCGCTGGCGCCTTGTCGCTGGTGGTAATGACGCATGGCCACGACGATCACCTGGGCGGCCTGCCGGCAGTGATCGAGGCGCTGCCGCCCAAGGTTGCGCTGGAGCCCGGGAAGCCCGTGAGCCGGCCGTCCTACCTGGAGTTTCTCGCGGACGTGGAGCGGGCGGGCGCCACGTGGCACCCGGCACGAACCGGTGATCGCGTCGAGCTCGATGGGGTGAGGTTCCAGGTCCTGAGCCCCGACAGCGGTTGGCTCGCTCAGCAGGAGGACCTGAACGAGGAGAGCGTCGTGCTGCTCGTATCCTATGGCACGACCAGGCTGCTGTTCACGGGCGACGCCGGGCTCCCCGTGGAAGCCCGGTTGGCTGGCCGGGTGGGGCACGTGGACCTGCTCAAGGTGGGCCACCACGGGAGCCGGTCGGCGACGTCCGATGCGTGGTTGAGCGAGCTGGCCCCCGTAGACGCGGTGATCAGCGTGGGGGCGCATAACACCTACGGCCACCCGGCGCCGGAGGTGCTGGCGCGACTCCTGCAGCATCATGTGACGACGCTGCGGACCGATCAGCTGGGCACCATCACCTTCACCACCGACGGCCACCGTGCGCGCATCGACTTCCGTCGTCACCATTGAGCGGTTCATCATCGAGCAAGAGCGGCAGTTCCCGGAAGCGACCGGCGAGCTGTCGAATCTGCTCTACGACATCTGCCTCGCCGCCAAGATCATTTCCCGCAACGTCCGGCGTGCCGGACTCTCCGATATTCTGGGCGAGCAGGGCACCACCAACGTGCAGGGGGAGCTGCAGCAGAAACTCGATGTCTTCGCCAACGAGACGGTGCGCAACAGCGTGCAACACACCGGACGCACCTGCGTACTCGCCTCCGAAGAAGACGAGGAGCCGGTTCCCGTGCCCGCGGGTCTGCCGGTCGGTAAGTACGTGCTGCTCTACGACCCGCTCGACGGCTCGAGCAACATCGACGTGAACGTGCCGACCGGGACGATCTTCTCCATCCACCGCCGCCTCACCCCCGAAGGCGGACCGGGCACCCTGCAGGACTGTCTGCAGACGGGTCGGACCCAGGTGGCCGCGGGGTACATCTTGTACGGCTCGAGCACGATGCTCGTGTACACCACCGGGAAGGGGGTCCATGGCTTCACCCTCGAACCGTCGATTGGTGAGTTCCTCCTGTCGCACCCGAACATCCGAACGCCCGAGGTCGGGAAGTACTACAGCGTGAACGAGAGCTACTGGGACCGTTGGACCGAGCCGGTGCACCAGGCGGTGGCGGCCTTCAAGAAGGGCGAGCGCGGGGTGGCGGCGAAGAACGCCCGCTACGTCGGGTCGCTGGTCGCCGATTTCCACCGCAACCTGCTGTCGGGCGGAATCTTCCTCTATCCTGCAGACAGCCAGTCCCCGCAGGGGAAGCTGCGGCTGCTCTACGAGGCGGCGCCGTTGGCCCTGGTCGCGGAGTTGGCCGGCGGCCGCGCCACCGATGGCCGCCGGCCCATACTCGACATCGTGCCGCAGGCGCTGCACCAGCGCGTGCCGCTCGTCATCGGCAGCCGCAAGGACGTCGAGCTCGCCACCGAGATCCTATCGGCGGAGCCGGCGCGCACGTGAGCGAGCGGCTCCCCGTGTACGGTCCGGACGACTGGCCGGCCGATCCGGCGCAGTCGCTGGGGGAGCCGGGGACGTATCCGTTCACCCGGGGCGTTCATCCCACGATGTACCGCGGTCGCCTGTGGACGATGCGCCAGTACGCCGGGTTCGGCACCGCCGAGGAGACCAACGCGCGATTCCGCCACCTGCTGGCGGCGGGGCAGACCGGCCTCTCGGTCGCGTTCGACTTACCGACCCAGATGGGCTACGACTCGGACCATCCTATGGCCCTGGGCGAGGTGGGACGGGCCGGTGTGGCGATCGATACGGTGGACGATCTGGAGCGGTTGTTCCACGAGATCCCGCTCGATCAGGTCTCCACGTCGATGACGATCAACGCGACGGCCGCGATTCTGCTCGCGATGTATGTGGTGGTGGGGGAGGAGCAAGGCGTCGCGCGGAACGCCCTCCAAGGCACGATCCAGAACGACATCCTGAAGGAGTTCATCGCCCGCGGCACCTACATCTATCCGCCTGAGCCGTCGCTGCGCTTGATCGTGGACGTGTTCCGCTTTGTGTCCGACGAAGGCATGACGTTCAACCCCATCTCCATCTCGGGCTACCACATCCGCGAGGCGGGCGCCACGGCCGTGCAGGAGCTCGCCTTCACCTTCGCCGATGGGCTCGAGTATGTGCGGCGGGCGGTCGCGGCGAGGCTCGAGGTGAACCGTTTCGCGCCCCGCCTGTCCTTTTTCTTCGCGGGCTATACCGACCTGTTCGAGGAGGTGGCCAAGTTCCGCGCCGCGCGCCGCCTGTGGGCGCGTCTCCTGAAGGAGCGCTTCGGGGCGGGTGAGGACGCGTGCCGGCTGCGGTTTCATACGCAAACGGGCGGAGCGACGCTCACCGCACAACAGCCGATGAACAACGTCGTGCGGGTGGCGATCCAGGCCCTCGCCGCGGTGTTGGGTGGGACTCAGTCGCTGCACACGAACTCGTACGACGAGGCGCTGGCCCTGCCCACGCAGGCCAGCGCCACGCTCGCGCTGCGCACCCAGCAGGTGTTGGCCCACGAGACCGGCGTCCCCGAGGTGGTAGATCCCGTGGGCGGCAGCTGGTACGTCGAGCGCCTCACCGACGACCTGGAGCGGGACGCGGGCGCCCTCATCGAGCAGGTCGAGTCCCTGGGCGGGGCGGCACGCGCCATCGAGCGCGGTTTTTTCCAGGAGGCTATCGCGCGCAGCGCCTACGAGCAGCAACGCCGGGTGGAGTCGGGGGATCAGGTGGTGGTCGGTGTGAACCGCTTCGATGACGGCTCGGGCGTACCGACGGTGGCCCAGCCCGACTACCAGGCGCTGGCGGCGGGGCAGAGGCGCCGGGTCGCGGAGGCGCGTGCTCGGCGCGATGGGGGAGTGGTGACACGGGCGTTGGCGGGGTTGCGGGATGCGGCCACCTCGCCCACCGACTCGCTCATGCCGCGGATCCTCGACGCCGTCCGGGCCCGCGCCACGGTGGGGGAGATCAGCGACGTGTTACGCGAGATCTGGGGGGTGCATCGCCCGACGACGTGATTGCGAGTTGCCAGCCTTCCGGATTCTCCGCAGACTTGTATCAACCGATTCGCACACTCGATCAGGAGCCTCCCCCATGCGCCCTCGCTGCCATGATCTCGTGCTCGCCATGGCGATGCTCGCCGCCCCGGCGGCGTCGCAGCAGCTGCAATACCCGCCGGCTTCGAAAGGGAGCGTCAGCGACGACTACTTCGGGCACCACGTGGCGGATCCCTATCGCTGGCTCGAGGATCTCGACGCCCCGGCCACGAAAAGCTGGGTGGACGCCGAGAACACCCTGACCTTCGCCTATCTGGCGAAACTGCCGCAACGCGACTCGATCCGCGCCCGCCTCACGGCGCTCTGGAACTACCCGAAGATGAGCGTTCCGGTACGCGAAGCGGGGCAGCTCTGGTTCCGTCGCAACACGGGATTGCAGCGGCAATCGGTCCTGTACCGCGCGACCGTCGCGGGAGCCTCGCCGGTCGCGGTGCTCGATCCCAACGCGCTCTCGCCCGACGGCTCGATCGCCGTGGCGCAGTGGTCGGTTTCTCCCGATGGGCGCACCCTGGGCTACAGCGCGGCAGCGGGAGGCTCGGACCTCCAGGACATCCACATTCGCGACCTGGCCACCGGGCACGAGCTCCCTGACGTCGTGCTGCACGTGAAGTTCACGGGCATGTCCTGGACGCAGGACAGCAGGGGATTCTACTACGCGCGCTTCCGCAGCTCGGCGGAGCACGCCAGCCTGCGCGATGCGAATACCCACCACCAGCTGTGGTACCACGCCCTCGGGGCAAGCAGCGATCGCATGGTGTTCGAACGCGCCGACGATTCCACCGCGTTCGTAGGTGGCGGGACCTCGGACGACGGCCGTTGGCTGTTCGTGACCTCGGCCAGCGGTACGTCCAACAACCGGCTCTGGCTGGCGGACCTGAAGGATGCGCGCCACCCCGATCTCGCTGCCAAGTTCCGGCCGGTGACGCTCGCGGAGGACGCCGACTACAACCCCCTCGGCGTGGTGCGGGACACGTTGTACCTCTTCACCAACTGGATGGCTCCGCGCGGCCGCATCGTCGCCGTGGCGGTGGGCGACAGCGATCGGACGCACTGGCGCACGGTCGTCCCCGAGGGGCCGGATGTGTTGAGCGCCAGCCAGCTCGTGGGGGACAGGCTCGTCCTGGGGTATCTGGTGGACGTGCAGAGCCGCATCCGGCTTTACGATCTGGCCGGCGGATCGCGCGGCGAGGTGTCGCTCCCCGACGTGGGGAGCGCGGGCGGGCTCTCGGGCCGCACCGACGGCACCGATTTCTTCTTCTCCTTCAGCTCGTACCTGCGGCCCCCGACGGTGTACCGCTACGACCTGGGGACCGGAAAGCTCGAGCCGTTCCAGCCCGTGACGACGCCGTTCGATCCCGCACCCTACGAAACCCGCGCCACGTTCTACCAGTCGAAGGACGGCACGCGGATTCCGATCTTCATCACGGCGCGCAAAGGA
>JBGPIW010000009.1:0-17910 GCA_041485045.1 Gemmatimonadota bacterium
CTGATTCGGATCGCATCGGCGATCAGCCGCTCGGTGTCGATGATGATCTGGCGCTGACTGCGCAAGTATTCGGGCAGGCCGTTGGCAGCGAGCCCGTTCAGGTCGGCGACGACGACGTGCGCCGTGTCGGGGAGTGTGATGAAGTAGGTATCCGAGCGCCCGATGTTGGGGTGCGGTGCGCGGCGATCGCGCGCGATCACATAGAAGTAGAGCTCGTCGCCGGGCCCCATCCCGAGCGCGGCGAGGTCCAGCGTCCGCCGGAAGACGATCGTCCGGTCGTTAGGCTGGCGGGCACGGCCATCGAAGTCGAGCGTGATCTCGCGGAACTTGACCGCTTCACCGGACCCCGCGGTGACAGTAGCGACGATGCTCGCGTCAGCCACACCGTATTCGTCTCCCGCCACCACTTCGAGCGGTACCCGCAACGGCGCTCCCGGTGCGATTGTGGTGCGCGGATCGGGGTGGACGATCGTGAGCGTCGGCGGCTCATCCGGGATTACCCCCAATCGGTGGTAGTCCGAGGCGACGTCGATACCGCCGTCCCGGACGACGACCTGATAGAGCGTGGAATGGTCCGCCACTACGCTGACCTCGTACTCCGACTCGCCGGAGCCGCCCGGGCGGCCGCGCAGCGTATCTCCATCGCTCGTCACGAGCGACACGCCGTCCGCCGGACGATCGGTCCGCACGTGCCAGGTGACGTCGGCTCCCTGTTCGACGACGAGATCCCAACTGCCCGTCGAACGCGCCGCGTGAGTGGTGTAGCGTGGGGGACGCAGCCGAATCTCGACGCCCAGCACTCGGGGCGGGGCCGAGGGGTGGATCGGTCGGCTGCCTGGAGTCGCGCCCGAACGCGCCGCCCGTTTGGGTTGAATGCCTGCCTGGAGCAGCCCGCCTGTGAGGAGCAGTACGGCCACGGCGTACGCACAACCGAGATACAACCCGCGCGTGGGCAGCCGGGGCGGGGTTTCGAGCGCGCCCAGCTTGCGCTCGATGCGCTCCCGTTGCAGCCGCTCCAGGGAGCTGAGCGCTTCGGCCGGGACGAGCAGGAGATCGACGCTCTCTTCCAGCGCCGGCACTGTCCGGTTCAGATGCCGCGCGACCGCGGACGCGTCGACGCGACCCCAGCGCCGGACGAGGGCGTAACCCACTCCCAGCGCGACGAGGACTCCGGGGACTGCCCCCATCCCGTGCAGTACGGGCCGCGTCGCGACGCCGACGAACACCCCGCTCGCTCCCCCCACGAACAGCGCGACCGCCGCCCATCGTTGCCGCGTGCGGCGCGCCATTCGCTCGAGCGGTCTCATGCGGGTCGCCGGCGAGGCTGCGCGGCGAACCAGCGCTCGAAGGCGAAGAGGGCGAGCGCGAGCAGCCAGACCGGAACGAAAAGCGACCGGCCGTTGGTCGGTGGCGGGGGGGGCGGCGACGCCGTCGAATCGCGGGCCGGGAGCAGCTGCCTCAACGCGATGGGGCGATCGTCGTGGCGGGAGCCGGCGGAGTCCGGTCCGATCCACAGGCGGGCGAGCGCTTCCGGGAATGCCGCGCGCAGCACCAGCTCGCTCCACGCCGGGTTGAACCGCCCATGAAACCGGTAGTGCGACCCACGGCCGTCGCGGGCCACCGTGAGCACCGGCCCTCCGGAACCGTCCGTCCAAAGCGGCGCGGCGGAGTCGGTGACGGCGCTGCCGCGCGTCAGCCAGGCGTCGGACGGCCGGTCCACCAAGAGGATCCGACTACGCCGGTCGCGCGGTGGTTGGCTCCCCGCATCTGTCAGCAGCGTCGCGCCGTTGCGGACGCGATCCAGCACCGCTCCCGGTACCGGACGAGCGGATAGCCAGACGATCCAATCCGCCGGTCCACTCGCGACCCCGGGGCCGGCGGCGCGTAGCGTTACAACCGCCGCAATGCCCGTCGCCTGCCCGGCAGCCTCGATCGCCGCCCGGACATAACGGGCGTCTTCCGCCCGCGATCCGTCGGCGAAGATCGCGACGAGTCGAGCCGCGTGGCGCATGGCCGGGCCGGTGCCGGCAAGCGTGGCGGGCTCGCGAGCATGCCATTCGACTCGCGCGCCGATCGTGGGGCGCTCTCCCCGGAAATAGCGCAATTGCTGGGGCCCGAACACCTCGAACCGCGTTCCGGGAGGGGCCGCGCGGTCGGCTTCACCCAGGGCGGTCCAGAGGTCTTGGGGACGGTCGTGCACGGTGCTCGTGCCCCCCAGCGGGTACACGACCAGGCCCGCCCGCGTGAGCGAGTCCACGAGGACGTTGCGCGCAGCGACGTCATCGGCAATCAGCGCCCAACGCACTCCGGAGGCGGCTCGGGGCGACCAATAGGGCCCGGCGAGGGCGAGCACCAGGGCGGCGAGCACGGAGCAGCGCAGCAACAGCAGGGCGGGATCTCGAATGGACCAGCTGCGCCGCGTCGCCGCCGGCGCGCCGAGGAGCAGCCGGATGCTGCCGACGCGGATCGGACGCCCCCCGCGCCGGCTCCAGAGGTGCAGGGCGAGCGGCAGCGTCAGGGTCGCAAGACCGAGCAGCCAGCCGGGGGACAGGAAGCCGAGCATCGTCAGCGCCGCCGGGTCCTGGTGGTGAGGTACTGCCGCAGGGCGGCGTCCAACGGCTGATCGAGCCGGAACCGCGCGTAGTCGATCCGCTGGTCCTCGAGCGTTCGGCGCAGCATCGTGAGCTCCTGCTCCATTGCGGCGAGGTAGGGGGTCCGCACCGCGTCCGCGTCCACCTCGATCCGTCGCCCCGTTTCCAGCTCCTCGAGCGTCACGACGCCATGGTAGGGCCACTCCAGCTCCGCACGGCTCGCGACGTGGATCAGGAGTACGTCGTGGCGCAGGGCCGCGAGTTTCGTCGCGACGGTGCGGATCTCGGCGTGGCGCTCGTGCAGGTCGGTCACGATGACGACGATGCCCCGTTGGCCGCCGGCCGTGAAGACGCCCTCCAGCGCGTCCCAGGCTGGCCAGGCACCGGCCGGAGCAATCCGCGCCAGCGCGTGCAGCAGGCGATCCAGATGCTGGTGCTGGCGTCGGGGCTGTTCGACCGGTCCGGGCGGGCCCGCCACCAGGTACAACCCAACCGCGTCACCCTGGCGATGGGCGAGGAGCGCGAGGGCGGCGACGACCAGGCGCGCGTAATCGAGCTTGGAGACGCCGTCCTCCTCCTGCGCCATCGACTCGCTGGCGTCGAGCACGAGGCGGACGGCGACGCTGGTGTCCGTTTCGGCGTCGCGCAGGAAGTACCGATCGGATCGCGCGAACAGTTTCCAGTCGACGCGCCGCAGATCGTCGCCCGGCTGGTAGCTGCGGTATTGACTGAATTCGAGTCCGGCTCCGGGCATCCGGCTCTGATGCACTCCGTACATGAACCCATCCACGACGGTCCGGGCCGCAAGCGTCAGGTCACCGAGCGCGGCCAGGGTCTTCGGATCGATGAAACGGGGAGGAGCGGAGGTCCCGGGCACCGGACGCTTATCGCATGGGGCTCCGCGGCTCGGGCACCTCGTCCAGCAGCCGCTGGGTCACGTCATCCGCGTGGACCCCTTCCGCTTCGGCGCGGAAGTTGACGAGGATGCGGTGGCGCAGGACCGGAGCGGCGACGGCCCGCAGGTCCTCGATCGTGACTGCGAACCGGTTGCGCAGCAGGGCACGCGCCTTGGCGGTCAGGACCAGCGCCTGGCCGGCGCGGGGGCCCGCGCCCCACCGGGTCCATTCCCGCACGAAGGCGCTTGCCGAGTCGTCGGGACGGGTCGCCCGCACGAGTCGCGTCACGTAGTCGAGCAGGTCGTCCGAGACGTGGACTTCGCGGGTGAGCCCCTGCGCTTGCAGCACGTCGCCGCCGCTGAGCACCGCGGTGACTTCCGGAGACTCCCGGCCCGTGGTGCGGCGGAGAATCTCCCGCTCCTCGTCGTTTTCGGGATACCCGACGCGGATGTAGAGCAGGAACCGGTCGAGCTGGGCTTCCGGGAGGGGATACGTGCCGGTTTGCTCGATCGGGTTCTGGGTCGCGAGGACGAAGAATGGCCGTTCCAGCGGGTACGTCGTCCCGGCGTAGGTGACTTCGTGCTCCTGCATCGCCTCGAGGAGCGCAGCCTGGGTTTTTGGCGGCGTGCGGTTGATCTCGTCGGCCAGCACGATGTGGGCGAAGACCGGGCCGCGGACGAACTTGAAGAAGCGGCGGCCGGTGGCGTGATCTTCCTCCAGGATCTCGGTGCCGACGATGTCGGTCGGCATCAGATCGGGGGTGAACTGGATGCGACGGAACGTCAGGTCCATCGCGTCGGCCAGGGTGCGGATGATCAGCGTCTTGGCGAGACCCGGCACGCCTTCGAGCAGGCTGTGACCGCCCGCTAGTAACGACAGCAGCAGCTCTTCGATCGCCCGCTCCTGCCCGACGATGACGCGAGCGACCTCCCGCCGCAGAGCGTCCAGACGGCCGAGCAGCTTCGCGACGTCGGCTTCGCTGATGGTGGCGGCGGTCACGACCGGCTCACGCGGTCATCGCATAGAGGACGATGTTCACGCCGAACTTCGTATTGTCCTCGGCGAGGAACCGCTTGTTGCGGAAATCGTAATCCCACTCGCATCCGTAGTCCTTGTTGCTGTACAGCACCCCGATGCGCCCATCCACGATGATCGCTTTGAGATAGTCGTGCACCAGGTCGTCGCCCCAGCCGTTCAGCTCGAGCCCGGTCGTCGGCGGGCCGTTCGGAAACGTGAAGAAGGCGCGGTACAGCTCGTGGTGTTGGGGGAGCTTCTGCAGCGCCGTGGGCCCGAACAGCGTACCCATCTCGGTTTCGAATGACTTTGCGAACAGCCCGTCGACGTCGTGGTTGCAGTCGTCGGCGAACAGGAACCCGCCGTTGTGGATGTAGCGCTCGAGGACCGCCCGCTCTCGCGCAGTGAGCTCCACCAGCCGGTGTCCGGCGAGATAGCAGAACGGCGCGTCGAACACCGCCTCACTGCCCAGCGGGACAACCCGTTCTTTCGGGTCCACGTCCACCGTCGTGTACTCGATCAGGGAGTTGAGGAGATTTGCCGGCATGCGTTGATCGACGTCCCAGTCGCCCGACGCATACTGCAGGCGGGTGAACGCGAAATCGGCTCGCCGGCGGTGCAGGGCGAGGGTGCGGGCCTGCGCCCAGGGGGCGAAGGCGACCGCGCTGAGCGTGCGGAGAAAGTCGGCTCGGTCCATAAATAGGTGTCGGGTGTCAGGGGCCGGGTGTCAGGGAATCTAGGGGAACGCCCCTACACCTGACACCTGACACCTGACACCCGACACCTGCTTACACGGCGTCCGAAAGGCTGCTGAAGGTGAAGTCCCGGATCCGCATCACCGGCATGAGGCTCGTGATCCCCGCGTCCGAACCCGACACGCGCTGCTGCTTGCCGAGCGCGTCCAGGTTGTTGAGCATGATGATCGGGCTCTCGTTGAAGCGGAAGTTCTTCACCGCGTACTTGATCTGACCGTTCTCGATGTAGAACGTCCCATCGCGCGTCAAACCGGTGACGAGCACCGTCTGCGGGTCCACGGACCGGATGTACCAGGTCCTGGTGACGAGGACTCCGCGCGTCGTGTCGCGAATCAGGTCTTCGGTGGTGGCGGTGCCGCCGTCCATGATCAGGTTCGGGGGGAACGGCAGCGCCTTCACGCCCTTCTTCTGTGCCCAGTAGCGGGAATAGAACATGTTCTTCACGACCCCTCCGGTCACCCAGTCGGTGCGCTCGTAGGGGCGCCCGTCGCCCTGCCACGGCGAGGTGGGCACATCCGGCTGCGCCGGGTCGGACCAGATGTGGACGCGCTCATCCATCATCTTCTCCCCGACCTTGTTCCCGCCGCCGGGCTTGGCCAGGAAGCTCCGGCCTTCGTCGGCGCTCCGGGCCGCCATGTTGAAGAGCAGGTTGCCGATGAGGTTGATCCCCGCCTCCGGCTCGAGAATGACGGTGTACTTCCCGGGCTCGATCGCCCGGGGGGTCCGGCTGGCGGCGGCTTTTTCGATGGCGATCCGCGAGGCAGCGGCGACGTCGAACTTGCCGAGATCGTTGGCCTCGCACGATCCGTAGCCGGAGCCGGTGCCGTCGTTGGACCGAACCGTCACGGAGAAGTTGGCGCCGGTCTGCCGGTGGTAGGCGAACAGGCCTGCGGTATTCTTCATGGCCTGCCACTGCGCGCCATCCTGCAGGAACCCCGCGGCGGTGCAATCCTTCGCCTTGGCCGGCGTGATGCTGTCGGCCGCCACCTGGGTGCGATAGGCCGGGGCGATGTTCGCGATGTTGTCGAAGAACGCCTGCGTGAGTACGTAGGACTGCTGGCCCATCGGCGGAGTGAACTCTTCGTCCTCCGGGGCGAGGTGCGCCAGCTCTTCGGAGCGCCCAACCGCGCGCTCGATGGTGGCGTCGTCGAATTCGTTGATAGTGACCGTGCCGGAACGCGTCCCGAAGTTCGATTGGACCACCATCTGGAGGTCTTCATTGGCGCCGGCGGTGCTCACGGTGTTGCGGGCGAAGCGGATGTTGCCGCCGCTATTGGCGTTCAGGTTCACCTCGCAGGCGTCCGCCTTGGAGAGGTGCAGCGCTTTATCCATCAGCGCGCGAGCTTGATCGGATGTGAGGGGCGGCATCTAGAGTTTCCTCGCGGTGTTGATCACGTTCACGCCGGTAAACCGGGCCGTCGCCGTCCCGTGTGACACGGCGCTGATCTGCCCCGGTTGGCCTTTGCCGTCGAAGAACGACCCACCCATCCGGTAATCCCGCTGGTCGCAGATCTGCGCGCAGGAGTTCCAGAATTCCTGGGTATTCGACTGGTAGGCGACGTCGCGCAGGGGGGCGACGATCTTCCCGCCCTGGATCTCGTAGAACAGCTGACCCGAGAACTGGAAGTTGTAGCGCTGCTGATCGATCGAATACGAGCTGTCACCCACGATGTAGACGCCCTTGTCCACTCCGGCGATCATCTGCTCGGGGGAGATCTGCGCCGTCCCAGGCTCGAGCGACACATTGGGCATGCGCTGGAACTGGACGTCGCTCCAGCTGTCGGAGTAGCAGCAGCCGTCCGAGGCGGTCTGCCCGAGGACGTGGGCCTGATCGCGGATCACCTGGTAGTTGACGAGGATGCCGTTCTTCACCAGGTCCCAGCGTGTGGCCTTGACCCCCTCGTCATCGTAACCGACGGCGCCGAGCGAGCCAGGCTGAACCTTGTCGGCGAACAGCGTGACGATGGGGCTGCCATAGTTGAAGGTCTTGCTGCGCCATTTGTCGAGTGTGGCGAAGCTCGTGCCGGCGTAGTTGGCTTCGTAGCCCAGCACCCGGTCGAGCTCCAGCGGATGCCCCACCGATTCGTGGATCGTGAGCCAGAGGTTCGTCGGATCGAGCACGAGGTCGTATTTCCCGGCTTCGACCGTCTTCGCCGTGTGCTTCGCCTTCGCCTGCTGCGCCGCGAACTTCGCGTCCTCGACCATGTCGTAGGAGTCGCGATAGGTGACGGTCTCCACGCCGGCCGGGCCGGCCACCTTGTCGGCCGCCAGGGCGTCGAGGTACTCGTAACCGAGGCCGCGCGGCGCGCTGAGGGCGTTGCGAGTCTCGAACTTGCCCGTTTGCGTGTTGACCGATGTGACGACGAACGTCGGCCAGATGCGATGGATATCCTGGTCGATATAGCTGCCGTCGGTGGACGCGAAGTATTTCTGCTCGTTCACGAGGAAGAGCAGGGAGTTGACGAAATTCGCCCCGTTCTGCAGGGCGGCGTTGCTGGCGGCCAGCAGCAGGTCCGCCTTCTCCGAGATCGGCACGTCGAACGCATTCTTCTTGATCGGTGTCCGCCACGCGACTTCCCCGTGCGACGGTTCCGGCGCCAGCCGCACCGGGTCGCTCTGCAGCCGGCTGTTGGCGCGCGCGATCGCGACCGCTTGGGTCGCGGCCCGGGCAAGGCCGTCCGGTGTCACGTCGTTGGTGGCCGCAAAGCCCCAAGTCCCGTTGGCGATTACCCGGATCCCGCAGCCGTAGGATTCGGTGTTCGTGATGTTCTGGACCTTGGTGTCGCGGGCGGTGATGAACTGGTTGAGGTAGCGGGCGATGCGGACGTCGACGTAGGTCGCCCCGCGCGCGCGGCCCGTGTTGAGGGCCACGTCGGCGAGCGCCTTCTTGTCGGCCGTGGGGATCGGCGTCAGCGCACCGAGGACACCCCCTCCCCGCCATCCGGGGAGCGGCACCGCGAGGGCGCCGACGGCGGTGCCGGTGAGTCGGACAAAGTCACGACGTTCCACGATTCACTCCCTGGTATTGGGTGTGCCCTGCTGGGATCGGCTCTCGACGATATTGCCTGTATGCTCCGCAGATGCAAGAATGCGGAGAATGGTTGCGCGCCGCTCCGCGACCCACTCGGGGACATCTAAGTGTGTCGCGGCGAGCGAGTTCGCGTCAGCGGGCTGAGCCGAGCGGAGCCGGTTCCTGACGGGATCCGAACCTGTCGGAGCCCCGGAGTCGTGCGGCGATCGCGGGTGAAACGGGGCCCGCGCTTGCCGTCAAATCGCTGTGGCGATTATATTTCCGCGCTTCGCGCCGCTCCGGCGCATTCATTGAGCGTTGACGCTGTGAAACGAGGAACCACGTCGTGAAACCCGGAATCCATCCCCAGTACCGCCGCGCCTCCGTTCAATGCGCGTGCGGCAATGCGTTCGAGACGCGGTCGACCAACCCGGCCATTCACGTGGAAATCTGCGCCAAGTGCCACCCGTACTACACGGGGAAACAGAAGCTCGTGGACACCGCCGGTCGGGTCGAGCGCTTCCGCCAGAAGTACCGCACGGAGAAGGCCGCGAGCTGACGCGATGGAGGCCCGACTCCGCCAGGCGCTCGCGCGGGCGGAGGAGGTCGCCCATCAGCTGGCCGACCCCGAAACCGCGCGGAACCCGGCCAAGCTGAAGCAGCTCGGTCGGGAGCACGCCCGCCTCCAAGCCATTCGCCAGACCCACGACCGCCTGACTCGCCTCGGTACCGAGCTGACGCAGGCCCGCGAGCTCCTCGCAGATGAGGACCCGGAGCTGTCGCAGCTGGCGCGGCACGACGTGGAGCGGATCAACCCGGAGATCGACCGACTGGAAGTCCAGCTCGGCGACCTGCTGGTGCCGCCCGATCCCCTGAACGACCGCGATGCCATCGTCGAGGTCCGCGCCGGCACGGGCGGCGATGAGGCCGCGCTGTTCGCCGCCGACCTGTTCCGCATGTACACACGGTTTTGCGAGCGCCGCGGCTGGAACGTCGAGATCCTGGACCTGAGCGAGGGCGTGCTGGGCGGCATCAAGGAAGCTGTGTTCGCAGCGCGTGGCCCGCGCGTCTACGGCACGTTGCGCTACGAGTCGGGCGTCCACCGCGTGCAGCGGGTCCCCGCCACGGAGGCGCAAGGTCGGATTCATACCTCCGCAGCCACGGTGGCCGTGCTACCGGAAGCCGAAGAGGTGGACGTCAAGATCGAGGACAAGGACCTTCGGGTCGACGTCTTCCGCTCGTCCGGACCGGGCGGGCAGAGCGTCAACACGACCGACAGCGCCGTCCGCGTGACGCACCTGCCGAGCGGGCTCGTCGTTCAGTGTCAGGACCAGAAATCGCAGCTGCAAAACAAGATCCAGGCGCTGGAAATCCTGCGCTCCAGGCTCCTGGACCGGATGATCGCCGAGCAGGAAGCGGAGCGCGCGCGGGCCCGGCGCGCCCAGGTGGGGACCGGCGACCGCTCGGCGAAGATCCGCACGTACAATTTTCCTCAGAACCGGGTGACCGATCACCGTATCGGATACACCGCCCACAATCTCTCCGATGTGCTGGAGGGCCGGCTGGACGACCTGATCGACGCCCTGCGCGTCGCCGGTGAACGCGAGCGCCTCAGTGCTTGAGCAGCTGGCCGCGGCGCCCGCGTCGCTCGGCGCCGAGCTGGACGCCACCGCGGTGGTTCTGGCGCGTGCGGGCGTGCCGGACCCGAGGCGCGAAGCCGCGCGCCTCTGGGCGGCGCTCAGCGGCATCGGTACGGGGGAGGTGTGGCGGCAGCGTGAGTCCACGGCCGCCGCGGAGACGACCGCACGCTTCCGCGGCGCCGTTCGGCGTCGCGCGGCCGGCGTCCCGTTCGCCTACGCCGCCGGGACCGCCGCATTCCGCACCCTTGAGTTGGCCATCGACCATCGCGCGCTCATTCCGCGGCCCGAAACGGAAGGATTGGTCGAGCTGGTGTTGACGTGGTGCCGCACGCGCCAGGAGCATTCTGACGACACCGGCGGTATCGCCGCAGACATCGGCACGGGGAGCGGCTGTATCGCGCTGGCACTCGCCGTCGAAGGGTCGTTCCAGCGGGTGATCGCCACGGACGTGTCGGCGACGGCAGCCGGGCTGGCCCGGGAAAACGTGGCGCGCGTGTCACCACCCGTAGCGGTGGAGGTCCGCGTCGGCGATCTGTTGGCGCCGATCGGCGATCTGCGATGTCGCGTGATCGTCGCCAATCCGCCGTACCTGACACACGACGAGTGGACGGCGCTCGACCCCGCTGTGCGGCACTTCGAGCCGGCGCTCGCGCTGGCCTCCGGCGCCGACGGCCTGTTTGCGACGCGCCGCTTGCTGAACGGCGCGCGTGGGGTGCTCGAGCCCGGCGGGCTGTTGGCGTTGGAGATCGACGAGCGACGGGCCCCGGCGGTTCGGAAGATCGCTCTGGCCGCGGGCTGGGGCGTGAGCGTTCACCAAGATCTGTTCGGCCGGCCGCGCTACATTCTGGCGGTCTAACGGCGGAGGACGAGTGATCGACGAGAAGGCGCAGGACCTGGGACGGCTGATCGGGCAGACCGAGGAATACAAAACTCTGAAACGGGCGAGCGAGCGGCTGCGTGAGGACGCGGAATGCCAGCGGCTGCTGACGGACATGGAAAAGCTCGCCGGCGACATCGAAGCAGCGGCGCGGACCGGCCAGGAGCCCACGCCCGCGCAGACCGAGCAGTATGACAAGGCGGTACAAAGCATTCAGGTGAACCCGGTGTATCAGCAGATGGCCGTCGCGCAGGCGAATTTCGAAAAGGTGATGGCCAAGGTCAACGCCCGCATCTACGAAGGCATCCAGAAGGGCGCGGCCAGCCCGATCATTTCCCTCGGTTGAACACCTTCGTGGGGACGTTCGTGGTGGTGGAAGGGCCCGAGGGGGCGGGGAAGTCTACGCTGGTGCGCGCGGTGGGTGCCCGTCTGCTGGCCGAAGGGGTCCAGGTGCTCCCCGTCCGGGAGCCCGGTGGGACGCCGGTCGCCGAGGCGGCACGCAAACTCGCGCTGCGCTCGCGACACGAATTGTCGGCCGCCGCGGAGCTGTTTCTGATTCTCGCCGCACGCGCTGATCTCGTGGCCCGGGTCATCCGGCCGGCGCTCGAGGCGGGACAGGTGGTGCTGGCGGACCGCTTCGATCTGTCGACCCGCGCCTACCAGGTGGCGGGGCGCGGGCTGCCGGCGGACGAAGTGGACGCCGCGTTGCGGTTGGCGACGGGTGGCCTCGTGCCGGACCTGACCCTGGTGCTCGACGTGCCGGTGGACATCGGCCGGGAACGACAGCGCAAGGCACGGAAGGTGCAGGATCGTTTCGAGCGGGAAGATGATCCGTTTCACCAGCGGGTGCGGACGGCCTACCGTGACGCCGCCGGCCCTGGCGTAGTGCATCTCGACGCCACGCTGTCCAAGAAGACTGTGCTGGACTCGGCCTGGCGGGCGCTGCAGGCGGTGACGGTACTTACGACGCGAGGGATCTAATGAATCGCAAATGGCTGCTCGTTTCCGTCATGTCGGGAGTCGCCCTGGTGACCGGGGGTTGGCTGCTACAGCGCGACGCGGGCCCGCAAGGGACGGTGTACCAGCAGGCCCGGTTGTTCGACGACGTTCTCTCACGGGTCGCCGACTTCTATGTCGACTCGATCGACGAGCGCAAGCTCTATCAAATGGCAATCGACGGGATGCTGGACCAGCTGCACGATCCCTACTCGACCTTCCTGAAGCCCGACGATTTCCACGCCCTGAACGAGCAGACCACCGGCGATTACGGCGGTCTCGGGTTGCAGATCGACGTGCGCAACGGGTGGATCACCGTGATCGCCCCGCTGCCCGACACCCCGGCGGAGCGGGCCGGCGTCCAGACCGGCGATGAAATCGTCATGCTGGACGGCCGCTCCACAGAGGGGTGGAAGCAGGACAGCGCCGTGAAGCAGCTGCGCGGCACACCGGGCTCCGTCGTCGAGCTCAAGATCCGTCGCATCGGCGTCGACCAGCCGATCACCTACAAGCTGACCCGAGCCAAGATCCACATCCGCTCGGTCCAAATCGCCATGATGCTGGACGATCGCGTGGGCTACATCTCGCTCAGTCCCGTGAGCCAAACGTCGGCCGAAGAGGTCGCCCAAGCGGTGGACAGCCTGACCGCGAAAGGCATGAAGTCCCTGTTGTTCGACCTGCGCAACAACCCGGGTGGGCTGCTGACACAGGGGATCGCCGTGAGCGACCTGTTCCTCGATCCGGGGCAGGATGTCGTCGCGACGCGTGGCCGAGCCCCGGATGCGACCCACACCTACCACGATACCCACCCGCAACGCTGGCCGAAGCTGCCCATCGTGACGCTCGTGAACGGCGGAACGGCGAGTGCGGCGGAGATCATCGCAGGTGCGCTGCAGGACCACGACCGCGCGCTGGTCGTCGGCACGCCGACCTTCGGGAAGGGCCTGGTGCAATCGCTCTACGTGCTGTCACCCGAAACAGCCTTGAAATTGACGACCGCCCGCTGGTACACGCCGAGCGGCCGTACCATTCAGCGGAGGAGCAAGAACGAGGAGGATCAGATCGCCGCGGTGGATGCTGCGGCGCTGGGGAAGGACAGCCTGTCCGACAGTGCGCCGGTGTTCCACACCGATGCAGGCCGCATCGTCCGCGGAGGGGGCGGGATCAGGCCCGACATGTTCGAGCCTCCCGACACGTTTACCACGGCGGAGCGCGGGTTCGTTCGCGCCCTGGGCGGCAACCTGGCGTCTTTCCGCGACGTCCTCACCGGCTACGCACTGGAGCTGAAGTCGGGGCACGGCCTGACGACGCAGCAATTCACAGTGAGCCAGGCGATGGTGGACGAGGTGTTCCGGCGGCTGCGGCAGCGCGGCGCCGCGGTGCCCGACAGTCTCGCTACCGGTGCCCGCTCCTTGATCCAGTCCGAACTCGGCTACGAAACGGCGCGTTACGTCTTCGGGCGGCCGGCGGAGGTGCTGCGCCGGATGCATGACGATCATCAGGTACAGCAGGCGCTCGACCTCGCCCGGCGCGCACGGGCGCCGCAGGATCTCTTCGCGCTGCTTGGGCCGGGCGCCCCGCAAACCCGCAGCCCGTGACAGCGGCGCCGGGGCCGACCCCCCTCGTCGTGGGGGTGGTCGGTCCCGGACGAGCCGGCACCGGCCTGGCGCTCGCCTGGGCGCGGGCCGGACATGATGTTCGGCTCCACGGCCGGCACGCCAAGCCGGTGCCGGAGCCGCTCTCCCTCACCGTGGGCGCAGCTGACGCCCCGCCGCCATGGCTCGACGCGGCGAGCGTCGTCGTCCTCGCCGTCCCCGACGACGCCATTGCCCCCCTTGCCCGCGCGCTCGCCCGGACGCCCGCGATCGGCGCTGGCCAGGTCGTGCTGCACCTCTCCGGCCTGCTGGGCTCTGCCGCACTCGAAGCGCTGTCGGTGAGCGGAGCCGCCCTCGGCTCGCTCCATCCCCTGCAGACGTTGGTCGAGCCCGCGCTCGCCCCCGAGCATCTGCGCGGGGCATGGGCGGCTGTGGAAGGGATGCCGCGAGCGGTGGCGGTCGCCGAGCGACTCGCGCGCGATGTCGGCCTCCACCCGTTCCGGGTGCGGGCCGAGGATAAGCCCCGCTACCACGCCGGCGCCGTATTCGCATCCAACTACTTCGTGGTCGTGGAGGCGATCGCGCACGACCTGCTGCGCTCCGCGGGGCTGAGCGACGCGGATGCATGGGCCGCGCTGACGCCGCTCGTCCGTGGCACCCTGGACAATCTGGGGCGGCAGAACCCGTTGGACGCGCTCACCGGTCCGGTCGCCCGCGGCGACGCGGCGACGGTGACTCGCCACCTGGACGAGCTGACGGGTATCGATCGCGACTTGTACCGGCAATTGGGGAGAGTGGCCCTCGACCTCGCGCGCCGCCGCGGCCTGGACGCGGCGGCCGCCGCCCGCGTTGTGCGCGCCCTCGCTACTGATCCACTACCCGCACGCCCGCGGGAAGGGTGAAGCGGAATTCCCGGCTGGGCACTGTCGAATTCGGTCGCTGCTGGCTGAGACGTACCGAGCGCTCCTGTCCGCCGGTCTCGACGATATCCACGCGGCGAACGAGCCCGTCGCTCCTTCCGACCCAGAGAACAGCCGACGTGTAGGGGAGGGTGCTGTCGCGCGGGGTCAGGGCGATGACGTCCGCCCAACCGGCCGCGCTCGAATCGGCGCGAACGTACCGGGCGTTGTAGCGCTCGTGCGGGCGCTCCACGAACTGGCCGACGAGATTCGGTCCCGTGGTCCCGGTCTCCGGGATGCGGCTGCGGATCACCTGCCCGGGTGCCGTGCTCGGGGTGTAGAGCCACAAGTATCGGCCGTCTGCCACGATCCGGTCGCCTGGGGGATCGGTAAAGCGCATCGCGAATCGGCTGGGGCGTTGTTGGAAGAGCCGGCCGCGCGTGGTATCCGGGTCGCCCACCATCGGATTCGTGATGATCTGCACGAAGCTGGCGGTGAGCGTCTGGGTGGCCTGATAGGCGGCGCTCGCGTGATCGAGTATGAGCCACGGATCCGGGGTGGTTAGGCGGCCATGCGGTCGGGCGGCCAGGAGACCGGCAGCGCACAACGCGACGCTCCCCCGAATCACCGACCGCCCGACCGCCCGGCCGCCCGGCTGCATCACGCTCCCACCGGGGCCGGCTCGGCGACGCGGCGCCCGATGACCTCCGCGATGACCCGCACCTCGCGCATCAGTTGGGCGAACTGCTCGGGAAAGAGCGATTGCGCGCCATCCGACTTCGCGTTTTCGGGGTTGGGATGCACCTCGACCATGAGACCGTCCGCTCCCGCGGCCACCGCCGCCCGCGCCATGGGTATCACCTTCTCCCGCAACCCGGTCGCGTGCGACGGATCGGCGATGATCGGCAGGTGCGAGAGTTTCTGGACGACGGGTATGGCGCTCAGGTCGAAGATGTTCCGAGTCGCCGTGTCGAACCCCCGGACGCCCCGCTCGCACAGGATCACGTCGTGGTTGCCCTCGGCGAGGACGTATTCGGCGGACAGGAGCAACTCGGTGATCGTCGCTGCGATCCCGCGCTTCAACAGCACGGGCTTGCCAACGCGTCCCGCAGCGCGTAGCAACGAGAAGTTCTGCATGTTGCGCGCCCCGATCTGGACGATGTCGGCGACCTCGGAGACCCACCCCACGCCATCGGAGTCCATCGCCTCCGTACAGATCAACAGCCCCGTTTCCTCCCGCGCCTTCGCCAGAAGCCGCAGCGCTGGGCGCCCCAATCCCTGGAACGAGTAGGGCGACGTGCGCGGCTTGAATGCGCCGCCTCGCAAAATGACGGCGCCCGCGTCCTTCACTTGCCGCGCGGCCTGGAGGATCTGCGCCTCCGACTCCACCGAGCACGGCCCCGCGATGACGACGATCTCCGGACCGCCCACGGCTACTCCACCGGGCAGCCGCACCACGGTGTTCTCCGGCTGCCACTCCCGGCTCACTTGTTTGTACGGATTGGAGACGTGGATCACGTCCTGGACACCGGGGAGCCCCTCGAGGCGCGAGGAGTCCACCCGGCCGTCGTTGCCGACGAGTCCGACGGCAGTCCGCTGCGCTCCGGGCATGGGGCGGGCTTGGTAGCCCATGTCCCGGATCACGGCGACGACTCGCTGGACTTCCTCTTCGGTCGCCCCGTGGCGCATCACGATCAGCACGACGTCGACCCCTTGCTAGATGGTGAACCGGTCGCCGTCGGAGGCGGCGGTGACCGGACCGCCGAAGCGGCTGGCGGCGCCTCCGGCGGGATCAGTATTCTCGACCGGCGGATAGAAGTGCGTCAAGACGAGCTGCCGCGCCCCGGCGTCGCGTGCCAGCTCCCCCGCCCGTTCGGGGGTCAGGTGAAGATCGATCGCCATCGCCTCGGGCAACGAGCACTCGGCGAGCAGCAAACTGCATCCTTTGGCCCAACGTGCCAGTTCGGCCGAAGGCCCCGTATCTCCCGTATACACCAGGCGGCCCTCGGGGGCCGTCAGGCCGTACGCCACGCTTTCCTGGGTGTGTGGGACGGGAAATGACTCGAGCGACAGCTCCGCGTCGAGGGGGAACGGTTCGCCCGGCTCGACATCCATGACGAGAAACGGGAACCCCGGATCGAGCAGCCACGAGCCATACCCCTCGGCCAGTGCTTTCACGAGGCGAACCACGCCACGGGGCCCGAGCACCACGAGGGGCTCGCGCCGCGGCGGCACGGTCGTGTACTTGAGCGCGTATACGAGAATCGGCAGGTCGGCGAAGTGGTCTGGATGAAAGTGCGTCAAGGCGACGTGCGTGATGTCGCTCCAGGGCAGGCCGAGGCAGGCCAACCGGTGCAGTGTTCCCGGCCCGCAATCGAGCAACAGTTGAACTCCGTTGCGCCGGACGAAATGGGCGGCAGCGGTCCGGTGCGCCGAAGGGGCGACGGTGCCGGTGCCCACGGTGATCAACTCCACAGTGTCACGGGGTCCTTCCCAGGTACACGATGCGTTTGAACTGTACCACACCGCCGGTCTTCAACTTATACAGATACACCCCGGCGGGCAGCCATTCACCATCGTCGGCGCGTCCGTCCCAGCTGAGACGTGGGTCGCAGAGCCCCCCGCCCGGACCGCTACGGCCATAACGGCCCGCTGGCAGCGCGGCGGGGATGTCGCTGGTGGGGATCAGGCGGCGGACCACTCCGCCGCGGAGGTTCAGCACCGCCAAGGCGACCTCCCCGGGCTGCGCCAGATCGAACCAGATGCACGTGGTTGAGTGTGTCGGCGTGGGAAACGGATTGGGAAAGTTCTGGTACAGCAGCGTGGCGGGCGGGGTCGCCGAGTCGAGGACTACGAACGGCGCCGGGGGGGTGACGACCGACGTGTCCGCACCGGCGTGTACGACCAGAGTCCAGCGATAGGTGGTGTTCCGCTCCAGCTGGACCGGCAACCGGAATGACGTGTCCGTCAAACCGCCCACTCCGAAGAGGACCACCGCGAGGTTGCTGCGCCGAACGAAGAGGTCGTAGCGAAACGGTCCGGGCGGGCTTGCGATCGCTGCCGGGGACCACGTGAACGTCGGCTGCACGTCGGAGGTAGCCGCTCCGGTGGGATCGGCCAGCGTGGTGAGCCGCGCCCAGGCCGGGACCGCGATCGGTCCGATGAGTCCCGTCGACGCGGTGAGTCCCGTCGCGCTCCTGGCGTCTACCCGCCAGAACAACGGGGACCCGGGTTGCAGCGGCCGCCGCAGTGGGTACTGCTCGAGGGTGAGCGCGGTATCCACGGACGGTGCGGCGAGCATCGAGTCGCGGGCGATACGCAGCCGGTAGGTGACGGGTGTCTCCGATCCGGGGATCGAGCCGACGGTCCAGGCAACATCCGGCGTGATCGAGACGAGCGTCGGCGCCAGCGGGGCGAGCGGCGTGACGCCGATGGGGAACACGGCGGCCGCCCCGACGTCGGGGCGGCCCCACCCGCGAACCGAATCGGGGGCAGCGCGGTTGGCTCCTTGGGCCCGCAGGGCGGCCCGCAGCGCCACCGGGCCGAGTGCCGGATGGAGCTGCTTGACGAGCGCCGAGGCGGCTGCGATGAGCGGCGTGGCGAACGACGTGCCGGCCAGACGGCCGAGCGAGGTGCC
>JBGPIW010000010.1:0-17344 GCA_041485045.1 Gemmatimonadota bacterium
AGCCCGCGCTGGACGATCCCGCGGAGCATCGCGATCCAGGAGGTCCTGCCGGCGGTGCGGCGGGATCCCGAGTACCTCCTTCGCGATGGGATCCATGTATTGAGCGACACGACGGCGGAAGCGGTGGAGCTGGATGTCGGCACGATTGCCTGGGACAGCATTCCCGACAGCTCCTTCGCGTTCCGATTGTGGCAGGAGCCCGGGCCGCGGAATCCGCTCGGGCGGATCCGGTTCACCATTCCCAACCGCTTCGGCGTCGCGTTGCACGATACGCCGGAGCCCCAGCTGTTCAGCGCGTTGGCGCGTGCCTTCAGTCACGGGTGCGTGCGCGTGGCCGACGCGGAGCGACTGGCCATTTACGTCCTGCGTGACGTCCCGGGGTGGACGCCCGACTGGATCCGGGCCGCGGCTCAGCTGCCGGCCGAGTGGCGCGTCTCCGCTCCCGACTCGATGCCCACGTATCTGGGGTATTGGACCGCGTGGGTCGACCGCGACGGAACGGTGGAGTTCCGACCGGACCTCTACGGTTGGGATGCGCAGCTGGAATCGGCGCTCGCCGCGCGGGAGCGAAAGCAGCCGTGACGGAAAGTCCCTTCTGGCGGGAACCTATCGAAGCACTGCTCGCGAAGCTGGAAACAGCCCTCGACGGTCTCACCGGCTCCGAGGCAGCTCGGCGGCTGGCCGTCGCGGGCCCGAACCTGCTGCGGATTCATCGTGAGCGGACGTTCCTGCCGTTGCTGCTCTCGCGGTTCAAGAATCCACTCGTCATCCTGCTGGTCGCCGCCGGCGCCATCGCCGCCCTCACGGGGGATGTGGCCAGCTTCGTGATCATCGTGCTCGCGGTCGTGCTCAGCGTGGCCCTGGACACCGTCCAGGAGTATCGGGCCGGGCAGGCCGCCGAGGGACTGCGGCAATCGGTGGCCATGCGCAGCGTCGTCCTCCGCGACGGGCGGGAGTGCGAGGTACCCGCGCGCGAGATCGTGCCGGGCGATGTGGTCATCCTGTGCGCCGGCGACCTCGTCCCCGCGGACGGACGAGTGCTCCAGGCGCGCGATTGTTTCGTCAATCAGGCGCTGCTGACCGGCGAGCCCTATCCCATCGAGAAGGAGGCCCGGGAGCAGGGGGAGCCGGACGCCGAGCTCGCCGACGCCACCGGTGCCCTGTTCATGGGCACCTCGGTGGTGAGCGGCACGGCGCGCATGCTGGTCTGCCGGACCGGTCGGAACACCGCTCTGGGGGAGATCGGCGAGAGTCTCCAGAAGCATCCCCCACCGAGCGCGTTCGAGGTCGGGACTCGCAATTTCGGGCTGCTGATCCTGCGACTCGTGGTGGCGATGGTGCTGTTCGTGATCATCGTCAACCTGGCTCGGCACCGGCCTTGGCTCGAATCCTTCCTCTTCGCGGTGGCGCTGGCGGTGGGGCTGACCCCCGAGCTCTTGCCGATGGTTGTCTCCGTCACGCTGTCGCGTGGGGCGCTGCGGATGGCCGCGAAGAAGGTCATCGTGAAGCGGCTCGCGGCGATTCACGACCTGGGCAGCATGACCGTGTTGTGCACCGACAAGACCGGCACGCTGACCGAGGCACGCATCCGGCTGGAGCGGCACCTCGATCCCTCGGGCCGCGAAAGTGCGCGGCTGCTCGAGCTCGCCTACTTGAACAGCCACTTCCAGGCCGGGCTCAAGACTCCGCTCGACGACGCGATCTTGCGCCACACGGAGGTCGCCATCGCCGGCTGGAGAAAGGTGGATGAGTTGCCCTTCGATTTCGAGCGGCGCCGGGTCTCGGTCCTGATCGCCCGGGACGGCAGTGAGCGGGTGCTCGTCGTCAAGGGCGCGCTGGAGGAGATCGTGCGCCTCTCCTCCCGGTACGAGGCGGACGGTCCGACCGATCTCCGGCCGATGGAGGACGCGGCGCGCCGGGCCATGATCGCGCGTTTCGAAGCGCTGGGTCGTGAAGGCTTTCGCGTACTGGGGGTCGCGTGGAAGGCAGGTGGCAATGGGACGCGCCCGATCGTGCGGGAGGACGAAGCGGACCTCGTCTTCGCGGGGTTCGCGGCGTTCGAGGATCCCCCGAAGGAGAGCGCGGCGGGGGCGCTCACCAAGCTCGCGCGCCGCGGGGTCGCCCTCAAGGTGCTGACGGGCGACAACGAGATCGTCACGCAGCACCTGTGCGCCGAGCTGAAGATGCCCGTGGCGGAGGTGCTCACTGGTGCCGGGATCGACCAGCTGGACGATCAAGCACTCGATGCCAGAGTCGGCGCGGTGACCCTGTTCTGCCGCGTCACGCCGCCGCAGAAGAACCGGGTGATCCTCGCGCTCAGGCGCCGGGGGGAAGTGGTCGGGTACGTGGGCGACGGGATCAACGACGCGCCCTCGCTGCGCTCCGCCGATGTCGGGATCTCGGTGGACGGCGGAGTGGATGTGGCCAAGGAGGCGGCGGATCTCATCATGCTGGAGCCGGATCTGGGGGTGCTGCACGACGGCGTGGTGGAGGGCCGCCGCACGTTCGGCAACATCATGAAGTACATCATGATGGGGACGAGCTCCAACTTCGGCAACATGTTCAGCATGGCCGGGGCATCGCTCGTGTTGCCGTTCCTGCCGATGCTGCCGACGCAGATCCTGCTGAACAACCTGCTCTACGACGTCTCCGAAATCCCGATCCCCATGGACGACGTGGACGACGAGTTCGTCGCGCGCCCCCGCCGATGGGACATGCGGTTCATCCGCAACTTCATGCTCGCCGTCGGACCGGTGAGCTCCGTGTTCGACTTCCTGACCTTTTTCGTGATGCTGCGAGTGTTTCAGGCGGGCGCGGCGCTGTTTCACACCGGGTGGTTCATCGAGTCGATGGCCACGCAGGTCCTGGTGATCTTCATCATCCGGACCCGTGGCAGCCCGTGGCGCAGCCGTCCCAGCTTGCTGCTCGCGGCGACGTCACTCGGTGTCGTCGCGCTGGCGGTCGCGCTGCCGCTCACGCCGCTGGGTGTGCGGCTCGGGTTCGTACGCCCGCCCCTGACCTTCTTCCTGATCCTCGTCGCGATGATCGTCGCCTACCTCGTCGGCGTCGAGGTGGTGAAGCGGTGGTTCTACCGTCGCTTCGCCCCGCCGCGCTAGACGGTCACCGCCCGGCTCCGGGTGTCCTCCGCCAGCTCGAAGCGGAGACCGCGGAGCAGATCGCCGCGGCTGACGATCCCTACGAGCTTGGGCCAGCCGCTGCCACGCCGCACTACGGGCAAGCTGCGCCGCCCGGTGGCCACCATGAGCTCGGCCGCCGCCACGACGGGATCCTCCGCTTCGACCGTGAGGATCCCGGGCCGCATGATCTCGGCGACCCGCGTGGCACCGATCACCTTCGCGTCGGGCAGCCGGAACTGCTCGTCCGGGTGCAGCAGACGGAGCACGTCGAGCTTCGAAACGATACCGCGCAGGGTGGTTCCGTCCGCGGCGACGACCGGGAACGCGTTGAAGTCGTAGCGGTCGAATAACGCCAACAGCTCCGTGACTGTCGTCATGGGGTGGACGGTGACCGGACCGGTCGTCATGACTTGGTGAATGGGCATCGTCGCAGCGTGCTGGTTCATTGGGGGCTCCCAGGCTTCTGGTTGCCGAATCCTGCACCGCCAGCAATGAAGCGTCTGTGAAGCGGGGAACATCGTCCGCTCAGGGCCGTTTCATCCCCATGGTGTCAACATGGGGTCGATGGGAGCCGTGTTTCGTACGATCGTCGTTCCGCTCGACGGATCCGCCTTTAGCCTCCAGGCACTGCCGACCGCTCTAGGCCTGGCCAGGCGTGCCCGGGCGGCGGTGCACTTGGTATACGTGCAAGAGCCCCCTGTATCCTCTATGACCCTGCCGGGCGAGCCGGTATTCGACCCGCAGCTCGCTATGACGCTCAGCGCAGAAATGGATCGGTCTCTGAGGCAGCTCGCCGATCGAATCCGCAAACGAAGAGAAGTCGAGGTCTCGACGACGATCCGGTACGGGCGCGTTGCCGAAGCGATCGCTCGATATGCGGGGGAAGCCGGTGCCGACCTGATCGTGATGACGACCCACGGACGAGGTGGGTTGAGCCGCTTCTGGCTCGGCAGCGTCGCTGACGAGTTGTCGCGGATCGTGGACATTCCCCTGCTCGCGGTGCACCCTGCTCGGCGCGGGCCCGGCCTCGCTCGGCAGCAGCGGTTCCGTCACGTACTGGTCCCGCTCGACGGCTCCGACCTCGCCGAGCAGGCCCTGGCTCCGGCCGAGGCCACCGCACGCCTCGCCAAGGCCCGCGTCACTTTGCTGCGCGTGGTGACTCCACACATGGCGATCGCCCGACCGGCGCCGGTGACCAAAGTCGACCGGGCGGACCTCGCCCGGCAGCGGCGGGAGGCAGAGGACTATCTCCGTGGCGTAGCCGAGCGCCTTCGGCAGGAGGGTGTGCCGGTCGCGGCGCGCGTCGTCGCGAGCGGCGATCCAGCGCGCGCCATTCTCAACAGCGCGAGGGCAGGACGTGCGGACCTCATTGCGATGGCTACGCACGCGCGCGGACGATTGGGACGGTTCCTGCGTGGCAGTGTCTGCGACAAGGTGCTGCGGGGCGCGTCGCGGACGGCGGTCCTCCTCATCCGACCGCACGTCGCCGAGTCCGACTCCAGGCCGCGCGCGCGCTCTTGAGCGCCTGACCGAGCACCGCCGGTGTGAGCGCGAGCAGCGTGATCACTCTCCAATCGCTGGCCGAAACCGCTTGCACGCCGAGAACGGCGGCGAGGGGCCTCCACGCGGTGACGAGCCATTGGAGGCCGACGGCGAGTGCCACGGCGCCGAGTGCGAGGCGGTTCGCGAAGACGCGTGCCACGGCCACGACCGGCCCGTGACTCCGGGCGTTGCCGAGATGGAAGATCTGGGCCAGGCCGAGCGTCAGGAACGCGACGGTGACGGCACGCGGGGGGTCTCCAGGCGAACGCGCGAGGGTCCAGCTGAAGGCGAGGAGGGTCACGGCGGCGATCACGACGGCGTAACCCAACGCCGCGCGCACCAGCGGCGCGGCCAGGATCGCCGAGTGGGGATCCCGCGGGGGCCGGCGCATCAGGCCTGGCTCGGCCGGCTCCACGGCGAGCGGCAAGGCGGTGGTCACGTCGGTGATCAGGTTGAGCCACAGGATCTGCAGCGGCAGCAGCGGCAGCGGCAACCCCGCGAGCGCGGCCCCCAGGAACACCAACACCTCGGCGAGGTTGCAGCTGAACAGATAGAACACGAACTTGGAAATGTTGTCGAACATCACGCGTCCCTCTTCGACCGCCGCGACCACGGTCTGGAACCGGTCGTCCTGGAGCACCAGCGCTGCGGCCTCGCGCGCCACGTCGCTGCCGCGACGCCCCATGGCCACTCCGATGTCGGCGTGCCGCAGGGCGGGAGCGTCGTTGACTCCATCCCCCAGCATCGCCACGATCTCGCCGTCCCGTTGGAACGCGCGTACGATCCGGAGCTTATCCTCGGGACTCACTCGACTGAACGCCCCGGCTTGCAGTACAGAGTCGGCGAGCGCGGGGTCGCCGAGCGCCTCAAGCTCCCGCGCGTCCAGCACCCGCCTCGCCCCCTCGAGCAGGCCCAGCTGACGCGCCACGGCTTCGGCGGTCCTCCGCTGGTCGCCCGTGAGCATCACCGTCCGAATGCCGGCCTCGCGGAGTGCGCGGATCGTTTCCTGCACACCGGGAGCGGGCGGGTCGGCGAGTCCAATCAAGCCGACGAACGCGAGTCCCCGGGTCTCGTTCTCGGTGGTGCCTTCCACCGCCCCGTGGGCGAGCGCGAGCACCCGCAGGCCCCGGGCGGCGAGGCGCTCGTTTTCGGCCCGCACCAACGCCTGGGCAACGTCATCCAGGGCCCGTGGGCCGTCGGCGGTCCAGAGGCGATCGCAGCGCTCGAGCACGCGATCGGGCGCCCCTTTCACGTATGCGGCGACCACGCCGCCCGCGTCCTCGTGGAAGGTGGCCATGAACATCCGTTCGCTCGAGAACGGCAGCTCTCCCAGCTCCGCCCGCTCGGCGAGTAGGTTCGCCCGGTCGAGCCCGCCCTTTCGGGCAGCAACGAGGAGGGCGACCTCGGTCGGATCGCCCCGGGCTCGCCAGGTTCCGTCACGCTCCAGCAGGCTCGCGCGGTTGGCGAGGGCGGCGACCTGGAGGCTCTTGGCGAGCAGCCCGTCTTGCGCCGGGTCCACGCGGCGGGCGCCCTCGTGGAAGTCGCCGACCGGTGCGTTCCCGACCCCGCTGATAGCGATCTCGTGCCCGGCGAGCCAGAGCGTGGTCGCGGTCATTTCGCCGGTGGTGAGGGTGCCCGTCTTGTCGGTGCAGACGATGGTGGCCGAACCCAGGCTCTCGACCACGGGGAGGCGGCGGACCAGCGCCCGGCGACGCGCCATCCGCCGGACGCCGGCGGCCATCGTCACCGTCACGACGGCGGGGAGTCCCTCCGGCACCGCGGCGACCGCGAGCGCGATGCTAGCGGCGAGGACGGCAGCCAGTGGAGCGCCCTGCAGCAGCCCGAGCAGCGCCACCACCCCTGCCACCGCGAGGGCGGCGACCGCGAGCCGGCGCCCCAGCGAATCGAGCCGTCGCTCGAGCGGGGTCCGCCGCTCGGGGCCAGCTCCCACGAGCGTCCCGATCCGCCCCACCTCGGTCGCGACTCCGGTCGCCACGACGACCGCCCGGCCGCTGCCGGCGACGACCGTCGTCCCCTGGTAGACGAGGGTGCGGCGATCGGGCAGCGGCGCGTCGGCCGAGAGGTCCGCCCGTGCGTCCTTGTCGACGGGAAGCGATTCGCCAGTGAGGGGCGCTTCCGTGGTGCGCAGCTCGGACGAGGACAGGAGGCGGGCGTCGGCCGGGACGGCTTGTCCGGCCTCGAGGGCGATCACGTCTCCCGGGATGAGGTGGCGTGCATCGACGTCGTGCGAGTGGCCGCCGCGGATCACCGTGGCCCGGGGGACCTGGAGGGTCCGGAGGGCTTCGAGCGCCCGGTGGGTCGGCAGCTCGGTAAAGAACCCGATCGCCGAATTCAGTAGGAGGACGGCACCGATCGCTGCGGCGTCGACGTGATCACCGCTCGCGAGCGCCACGCCGGCCGCCGCGAGCAGCAGCAGCACGACGACACTCCGAAACTGGTCGGCGAGAATCCGCCAGGCGCTGACGGGCGGGGGTGGGCGGAGCTCATTCGGCCCGACGCGCGCGAGCCGCGCCGTCGCCTCCGCTGCGTCGAGCCCGGCGGATGTGGTGGCGAGACGACGGCAGACCTCAGACGGAGCCAGCGCATGCCACGATGTCGCCGGTTCCGGGGCGACGTTACGGCTGTCGATCATGGAAGCCAGCCCTCATGAAGCGGATGACATCGTGCGCTCAAAGCCACTTCATCCCCACGGTATGAGCGTAGCATAGTCGGATGGAACAGTCCGCGGAGATCATCGAGCATACCGCCGAGGTGCAGCTCCGGCTGCGCGCGCCCACGCTGGGTGACCTCGCTGGGGTTGCAGGCCGGGCGCTTGCCGAGCTCGAGCTCGGCCGAGTCCCCCCGGCAGCGGGGGGCGCATGGCGGGAGGTCACAGTCCGCGCGAAGGATCGAGAGGCGCTGCTCGTGCACTGGCTGAACGAGCTGATCTACCTGGCCGAGGCCGAGCGCTGGGTCGCGGTGGAGTTCGCGCCGGATCGGGTGACGGAGACCGAGTGGCGGATGCGGGCGCGTGGAGTGACGGTCGATACGGCTCCTTCCCGCGTCAAGGCGGCGACGTTTCACGGCCTACGGATCGCCGCGGTAGCCGATGGGGTCGAGGCCGACGTCGTGCTGGACGTGTGAGCATGGTATGCCGGTAGCGCAACTGGAGTTGGTGCACGAGGTGGCGGTAACGGCGCAGCCTGGGATGCGGGTGCCGGCGCGCGTCTATGCGGACGACGAGCTGTGGGAGCAGATCGGCCACGACCGATCACTCGCGCAGCTCAAGAACGTCGCGACGCTCCCGGGCGTGACCGGCGCGGTGTACGGCATGCCCGACATGCACGAAGGCTATGGGTTCCCCGTCGGCGGGGTCGCGGCGATGCGCCTCTCCGACGGCGTCATCTCGCCGGGCGGCGTGGGCTACGACATCAACTGTGGCGTGCGGCTGCTCGCTTCCGATCTCGCGGCCGGCCGCATACACGCCAAGGTGCACGATCTGGTTCACGAGATTTCTCGGAGCGTGCCATCGGGGGCCGGGCGGGGCGGGCGGCTCACGCTCAGCGAGGGCGAGCTGGACCGGGTGCTCGCCGAGGGATGCCGGTACCTGGTCGAGCGCAACCTCGCCCTGGCAGAAGACCTCGAGGTGATCGAGGCGCACGGCAGCCTGGCCGGGGCGGATCCATGGGCGGTTTCGGCGCGGGCCAAGGGCCGGGGGCACGATCAGCTGGGGACCCTCGGCTCGGGAAATCACTTCGTCGAGGTCCAGGTCGTCGACGAGGTGTGCGATGCCGCGGCCGCAGACGCGCTCGGACTGGCGGCGGGGCAGGTGACCGTCCTGATTCACACCGGCTCGCGCGGCTTGGGCCACCAGGTGTGCACCGACTACGTGCGTCTCATGGACGAGGTCATGCCCGGCTACGGGATCACGCTACCGGACCGGGAGCTCGCGTGTGCGCCGTTCGAGTCTCCCGAGGGACGACGGTATTTCGGCGCGATGTGCGCGGCGGCGAACTTCGCCTGGTCGAACCGTCAGGTGATCGCACAGCGGGTGCGCGAGACCTTCCGTCGCTTCTTCGGCGCCGAGGCCGCGCTGCGGATGGTGTACGACGTCGCCCACAACATGGCCAAGGTGGAGTCGCACGGGGATCAACGGCTGTGCGTCCATCGCAAGGGGGCGACGCGGGCGTTCGGGCCAGCCCATCCAGAGACACCCGAGCGCTACCGCTCGGTGGGACAGCCGGTGTTCATTCCCGGGAGCATGGGGACCGCTTCGTATGTGCTCGTCGGGACGGATGACGCGTTGGATCTGAGCTTCGGGAGCTGCTGCCACGGCGCCGGGCGTCGCCTGAGCCGCCACGCCGCCAAGCGCACCAAGCCGGGGCACGAGGTCCGGCGCGAGCTCGAGGCGCAGGGGATCGCGGTGGCGTGCCCGTCGAGCGGCGAGCTCGCCGAGGAGGCGCCGTTTGCTTACAAGGACGTGGAGCGGGTCGTTAACGTGGTGCACCGGGCGGGGTTGGCGCGGAAGGTCGCGCGCCTGCGCCCGCTCGGGGTCGTCAAAGGCTGAGGGAGGAATCCATGCAACTGCCACTGCAGATCAGCGCTCGAGGCGTCGAGCTGGGAAGCGCGACGGAGTCCTTGATCCGGCAGCACGCCGAGAAGCTCGATCGCTATTACGACCGCATCATGGGCGTGCGGGTGATGGTGGAAGTGCCTCAACGACAGATGGGCGAGCCGATAGTCCACAACGTCCACATCGACATCACCATCCCCGGTGGAGAAGTGGTGGTCAAGCGTCAGGCGCACCCCGAGCTGCAGACCGCGATCCAGCGGGCCTTCGATGCGGCCCGGCGCCGCCTGCAGGACTATGCCCGGCGCCAGCGGGGCGACGTGAAGGCTCATGCAGTGTGAGGAGGATCGTATGCCGACGTTCATCATGTTGACCAGCGTGTCGCCCGAGGCGCTCCGCTCGCCGCGGGGCGTGGAGGTGCTCGAGCGGGTGGCGATGACGGCCGTGCGGGCCGAGTGTCCCCAGGTAGAGTGGCTGCAGAGCTACGCCCTGCTCGGACCCTATGATTATCTCGACATCTTCCATGCGCCGGATATTGAGACGGCCACGAAGGTCGCGACGCTGGTGCGCATCGGCGGCCACGCCCACACCGAAGTGTGGCCGGCCACGGAGTGGACCCGCTACAAGGAGATGGTGCGAGCGCTGCCGGACTTCGGGACGGTGGTCGCCGTCTCCGGATGACGCCGCACGTCCTTCAAGTCGAGGGTCTCAGCGTCAGCTTCGGGCGCCGCCGGGTGCTGGATGACGTGAGCTTCGTGGTGCCGGAGGGTGGGACACTCGCCGTCATCGGACCGAACGGCTCCGGCAAGACGGTCCTCTTCAAGGCGCTGATCGGCGCCGTACGGCACGAGGGGCGGATCCGGTGGGCGCCGGGGACGCGGATCGGGTACGTGCCCCAGAAGCTCGACATCGAGCGTGACCTGCCGCTCACCGGTTTCGATTTTCTGCGGGCCAAGGCGGCGGTATCGCACGCCCCGGGATCGGAGGTGCGCGATGCCCTCGAGAGGGTCGCCCTCACAGTGGACGTGGCAGCGCAGCCGATCGGCACTTTTTCCGGCGGGCAGTTTCAGCGTCTGCTCCTCGCCTTCGCCCTGATGGGCCGGCCCACGGTGCTGCTGTTCGACGAGCCGACGGCCGGCGTCGATGAGCCCGGCGAGGAAGGGCTCTACGCCATGATCCACCGCCTGCAGCAGGCGGAACGCCTGACGCTGTTGCTGATTTCCCACGAGCTCGCGCTGGTATATCAGCACGCCGACACGGTTCTCTGCTTGTCCGCTGGCCACCGCACGGCCTTCATCGGTGCGCCGGTCGACGTGCTCACTCCGAGCCGGTTGCGGGAGGCGTATCGCGCCCCGCTCCGGTTCCACGTGCATGACGACCATTTCTCCTGAAATGCTCGCGCTCCCGATCGTCATGGCCGTGGCGGCGGGACTCGTCGGCTGCTTCGCCGTGATGCGGCGCATGACGCTCGCTTCCGACGCGATCTCGCACGTCGCCCTCCCCGGCATCGGGCTGGCCCTGGTGCTGCGGATCAACCCGCTGGTCGGCGGGATCGCTGCCCTGCTCGTCGGGACCGTCCTGGTCTGGGGCCTGGAGCATCGGACGCGGCTGCCGACTGAAGCGGTCATCGGCGTGGTGTTTTCGGCGGCGCTCGCGGTCGGCGGCATGCTCGCCTCCGGCGAGGAGTTGATCGAGGCGCTGTTCGGTGCCGCCCATCGTCCTGGAGCCCTGGAGCTGGTGCTCGGATGCGCCGGCGCCGTCCTGGTCGTCGCGTTCGTGCTTCTGGCCCGAAGCCGTCTGGTGATCGCGCTGGTGTCCTCCGATCTGGCACGGACCGTGGGCGTCGACGTGCGGCGGCTCGACCTGCTCTACCTGCTCGCCTTCGCCCTCACGGTCGCCCTGGGGCTTCGCTATCTCGGCGTGCTGCTCATGGGGTCGCTCATCATCATTCCCGCAACCACCGCGCGTTACGTGACGCGCAGTCTGGGGAGCATGCTCGTGCTGGCGGTCGTCCTGTCGGTGGCGTCCACCCTGCTCGGAACGCTCGGCGCGCCGCTGCTGCGCGTCGCGACTGGTCCGCTGATCATCGCGATCGCCGCTGGTTTCTTTCTCCTCGGCCTGCTGTGGCCGAGGCAAGGTTGAAGACTTCTCGGCACGGCCGGGGCCGCCAGTGATCTCGGGCATCAGGCAGGAGACTCTGGACATCGCCGGGTCCTGAAGAACTCTGCAGACTGGCTTCCCGCTGTCTTCACGGGCGGAGTGTAGGTTAGAGTCTGTTCTTCAGGTGAGTCGGGGAGGTTTCTAGACCGGCAACGGAAAAGGAACCGTCGATCCGAGTGATCACCTCGCCTGGGGAGGTGGGGCTATCGCGAGCCTCATCCGCGTCGGTGTGGCGTCCCGACGTGCCGTGCAGGAGGCCGATCAGCGATTCGACCGACTTGTAGCGCCCGCATCGGTGAACCAACAGGCTCGTCAAGCCTGATGGGGATGGAAGCCGGAGCTCCCAACGCCAAACCGCAAACGAACAGTTCGGCGGTCGCTGCGGGAAGAAGAACGGGGGGGTCAACTCCCCGACTCCGGGTAACCGATGCGTCGGACGGCCCGCGCTCCGCTGGAGGGAGTGACGGGCCGTCCGAGTGTTCCGACCCATCTAAGGAAGACGGACCAATGAAACACCAGGTCGCCACTCCCCCGGAGCGGTCTCGCAGCGGCAGCACGGCGCGGCCGGCAGAACGGCGCACGGACGATCGACGCAGCGGACTCACGGTAGTCTCCGACGACCGGCGGTCGGGTCCGGAGCGCCGCCGGTCCGTGGATCGGCGAGAGCCCGCCGCGGGCCGCGTGCGACAGGCGATGCAACTGTTGATCGGGGCCGTCGCCACGGAGGACATGTCCGCGCTGGCCCAGCGCGACGTGCGGGCGGCGCTCCGGCAGCTCGGCTACGCGCTGGACCTGCTCCACCATTAGTCCGCGGAACCGCCATGGCTGCCGCCGACCAGCCGATGGTGTTCGCCCTCGAGGCGACACGGGAGTTCGGCGCACGCGTGGCGCAGGCGCTGGGCGTGCCGCTTGGGGCCCACGAGGAGCGCGCATTCGAGGACGGCGAGCACAAGGCCCGGCCGTTGGTGAACGTGCGCGGGCGCGATGTGTTCGTCGTGCACTCGCTTTACGGGGACGCCGGCGAGAGCGCCAATGACAAGCTCTGCCGCCTGCTGTTCTTCATCGGCGCGCTCAAGGACGCCGCCGCGGCCAAGGTGACGGCCCTCGTTCCCTATCTCTGTTACTCCCGCAAGGACCGTAAGACCAAGCCCCGCGACCCGGTCACCACGCGCTACGTGGCGGCGCTGTTCGAAGCGGTGGGGACGGACCGCGTCGTGACGATCGACGTGCACAACGTCGCGGCGTACCAGAATGCGTTCCGGTGCGGCACGGAGCATCTCGAGGCCAGGCGGTTGTTCGTGGACTACTTGGCGCCGCGTCTGCGGGATGAGCCCCTCGCGGTCGTCTCGCCGGACGTCGGGGGCGTGAAGCGAGCCAACGCCTTTCGCGAAACGCTCGCCCACGTGCTCGGGCGCGAAGTGCCGCTGGCGGTGATGGAGAAGACGCGTAGCGCCGGCGTCGTGAGTGGTGAAGCCCTGGTCGGGGACGTGGCCGGCCGGGTGGCGATTCTCGTGGACGACTTGGTCAGCACAGGGACGACGCTGGCCCGGGCGGCGGCGGCGTGCCGCGGGCGCGGGGCCAGGCGAGTGATCGCAGCGGCCACACACGGCCTCTTCACGGGCGACGCAAACGCGCGGCTCGCCGAGCCCGCGCTCGAGCAGCTGGTGGTGACGGACACGGTATCCTCGTTCCGCCTGACGGAACCCGCCGTACGGGAAAAGCTCGTTACGCTCGCGGTGGCGCCCCTGTTCGCAGCTGCTGCGCGTCGGCTCCACGAAGGCGGGTCGCTCGTGGATCTGCTGGAGTCAGGTCCCTGGCTCTAGGGGGCAGCGTCAGAGTGCCGTCGGATACGTCTCCGGCACTTCCCCCCGCTCCCACAACCCGGTTCGCTCCAGCGGCTCGACGGCGCGCGTCGCGTCGTAGAACAGCACGGCGTCGAATTGCCGCGGCAGCGAGGCGTGGAAGTAATGGCTCAGCCGCTCCGTCTCCGGGCGATAGATCACGCCGATCGCGCGCTCCAGGCGTGGCTCGGCGAGCTCGGCCGTGAGGGGCCCGGGAGCCGTGAGGTCGAGCAGCAGATTCGGGATCCCGACCTCGTGGAGCAGCGCCTCGTAGCTGTCGGGCAGGGCCGGCCGCACGACCTTCCGCTCGGCGGGCCGATCCCAGTCCGACGCCGCCGTCACCGTTCCTTGAAAGGTCAGAAACCCGATGAGTCGGGCGTCGCGACCGTGGCGCTGGCGCACCAGCTGCCCGACGTTGAGCTCGCCACCCGCCGCCATCTCGGTCGCCCGTGCGTCCCCCAGGTGTGAGTTGTGCGCCCACACCACAACTTTCTCGTGGCGCCCACGCCCGGCGTGGAACGCGATCAACGCGTCGAGTGTCTCGGCCATGTGCCGGTCCCGTAGGTTCCAGGACGACACCCGTTCGCCGAACATCGCGCGGTAATAGCGCTCGGCGTTCTTCACGAGGCGCGCGTTCTGCTCGGCGACAAAGAGATCGTCGGGCTCAAGACGGCCATCCCGCCGAGCGTAGTCTGCCGCGGCACGCTGCAGCTCCGTCAGCTGCTCGACGACCGCGGTCTCACAGGAGGGCCCCAAGCCGAGGCTGGCGGCGTAGCCGTAGGCCTGTGGATCTTCCCCGTAATGGTCGAAGCAGGCATAGCGATGGCGGGCGCGCGCCGCCGCGTCGGGATCGACCAGCTCGAGGTAGCGTAGCACCGCGTCCATCGAGGCGTGCAGGCTGTACAGGTCGAGCCCGAAGAAGCCGACCCGCCCTTCCTCAGGGAGCATATCGTTGTGCGCGCGCAACCAGCCGACGAAGTCGAGCACATCGGCGTTGCGCCACATCCATTGGGGGAACCGCTTGAACCCGTCGAGCGCCTCGGCGGCATCGCGGTCGCCGCCCCGCCCGCGTACGTAGCGGTTGATCCGATAGGCGTCCGGCCAATCCGCTTCCACGGCAACCGACGTGAATCCCTTTTCCCGGATGAGCCGCTTCGTGATCTCGGCCCGGATACGGTAGAACTCGTGCGTGCCGTGCGACGCTTCCCCGATGAGCACGAAACGCGCGTCCGCCACTAGCGCCATCAGCGAGTCGAAATCCTCGGGCGCGCCAACGAGGTGATGCGCTCCCGCCCGGAAGTCGTGCGACAGCGTGCGATCGATGGTTTGCAGCATGGCTCGTTCACTCCTCTCGGGAATACCGTTCCGCCAACGCCAAGTACGTGCGTGCCCGGTTGAACCATTGCGAGGGGTACCGCACCGTCCGGTCATCCAGGTGCCAGGCGGCGAGCTTCGCTCGGAGCAGCGCCCGGACGCTCTTGTAGAAGTGGACGAGCGCCTCGGGTGGCTGGTCCCCCGTGAGCAGACCATAGCGTGCGAGCACCGTCGTGCCGATCCCTTTTGCTCCCAGCCGCTCGCATTCCATGTCGAGATAGGCGAGCTCGTCGACCGGATCGAGGATGCGAAAGTCGCGGTTGAACTCGACGCAATCGATGATCACGGGAGGCGGCCCGAGGCAGACGTGCTCGGGCCGCAGGTCGCCATGCCCTTCGACGATCCGGCCTGCGGCTGCACGCGCCTCCAGGAGACCCGATCGCCGTTCGAGGAAGCGGCGCAGGGCGGCAGCCGTCGCGCCGATGACTGTTGTTGCAAGGCCGTACCGCGGCGTGGCCACGGCGCAGGTGTCGGCCTCGATCTCGCCCTCGAAGCGGCGGCGGTAGGCGGTGGGGCTGACCGCCACTCGGTCCGTCGTGCGGTAGAAAGCGGCAAGCAACTTGGCCACCCCCTGGAGCCCCGCCTCGTCAACGGTATCCGAGGCGATGGCGGTATCCAGCATGCGCGCCCGGGGCAGCCGGCGCATCTTGACGAGCCATTCCACCGGGGCTCCCTGGGTCTCCAGAGCGAGGTCGCCCTGGCGGTCCACCGCAAGGGCCACGACGCCGAGGTAGACACCCGGGGCGAGGCGGCGATTGAGCCGCACTTCCTCTTCGGCATCGTGCTGCCGCGCGGCGAGCGTGCCGAAATCGAGGAAGGGGTAGCGCGCGGGTTTCTTGAGCTTGTAGGCGTGGCGATCGGTCAGGAAAACCCACGCCAGGTGGGTCTCGACGGGCTCGACGGCGCCGGGAGACTCGGGATAGCTCTCCGGACGCCTGAGGAAAGCAACCTTCTCGGCGAGCCCGAACGCTGTGGCCGTTTCCACCTTGATTCCTCTGCGCGGGCGAGTGACTACGCCCTAGTCGACGTCGCTGCGCGCAGCCTCCGGGCCCGAACAACAGCCCGCGTCGCCATGACGGTCGCGGCCGCCGTGGCGGCGATCGCGACGGCCCTGGCCGACGTCTTCAGCGCCGTTTTCAGCCCGCGGCCCCGCTGCCGTTGTTTGGCAGCCGCTCCCGCTTTGATCAACGCGACATCCGCTGCGACCGCGACCCGCTGCGCTGCGGCCGAAATCTTCTTCCTGGTTAGCATCGCCTGCCTCCCCATTCGTCTAGTGGTGCGGTGCTGCCCTACGTCAGTCCGTCTCCCGGAACTCCTCCACCTCGAGCTTCAGGTTGCCGATCTCTCGCCTGAGATCGTCCAGCTCGGCGGTGTGCCGCTCCAGACCTTTGACACGGGTCGCCAAGATCTCGAGCCGATGCTCGAGGCTCTCGAGCTTCCGCAGGAGCTGCACTCCACTGGTATTGGCTGTGGCCACGGTTTCCTCCGGGTTGATGGAGCGGCTGCTGTCCCTGCACCTGTGGCGTAACTTCGCCCGGCGGCATGAGCGAGGGTTGAAACAATTGTGAGAGCTGTAGGTAGGGCGCCCGACGTGAAGCGCAGGTGAAAGGCACCAAGACGGATAACGGGAAGAATGGTCGCGGGTTCGGGGAGATCTGACGCGCATCGCTCGCGAGTCCGGCTACAGCGCCAGTGCTGGCTGCCGTCGATGCGTCAGCCGCCGCCCGCGTGACGCTCGAGGCTGCGGAGAAATGGGCCGCGGCATGCGGAGCGGAGCTTCGTGTGTTGAGCGTCGTCGAGTTGCTGCCGCTGACGACGGAAAAGCCCTTCGGCTACACCGATCCGGGCTTCTACAGCGGCTACTATGACAGCGCGTCGACGAGGCGGAAACCTGGCCCGCCGATCTCCTGGTGGTGGGCAGCCACGGGAAGGGGTGGGTGGAGCGCGCCCTGCTGGGGAGTGTGGCCGTGGGGCTGCTGCACGTCCTCCCGACGTCGTTGCTCGTCGTGCCCGCGCACGCCGCGTTGGTGGCGCAGGCCAGCTCGAAGGGTTAGGCCCCCTCTCCCTCGCCGATCGGCTCGTAGCCGGTCGTCAATGCGGTGTCCCGGCCATTGTTCCACTGGAGGTACACCGGTTTTTCGTTGCGCAGCAGATCCACGATCTGGGGTATGGCGCCGCGGTGGAAATACAGTACCGCCCGGCCGTCACGGCGTTCCGCGGGCGGCAGCGGCTCTCCATCGGGCACCGCGAAGACCTGCCCGACGACGCTCGAACGCTTGTCGTAGAGAAACAGCACGACGTCGTCGCGGTCGCGGGACGAGAAGCAGTGGTAGGTATATCGGCTGATTTCTATCTCGTCGTCGCTCATGGCTCCTCCACCGCGTGACCGTGCGGCGTCTCAGTGCCCGACTCCCGCCACCCGGGCCGCTTCGAGCAGCTCCCGCACCTGCTCGTCCTCGACGGGCTCGAAGTGGTGATAGTAGAGGCCGATGGCCCCGAAGGGCTCCGGCTGACGAGGACATACGACCTCGTCCACGTCTGCCCGCAGTGCGGTGCAGGCCTCGCGCGCCCCGACCGGCACCGCCGCCACGAGGCGGGCCGGCAATCGTTGGCGCAGCGACCGGGCGGCGGCCCGCATCGTCGCCCCGGTGGCCAGTCCGTCGTCCACCAGGATGACGGTGCGACCGGCAACTGGTACGGCGGGCCGGAGACTTCGCAGC
>JBGPIW010000011.1:0-17044 GCA_041485045.1 Gemmatimonadota bacterium
CAGCGTCGACGACTATCTGCGCATGCACCGGACCGATGCCATGCAGTCGCAGGCACCGCGCATCACCGTCCAGTGGGACGGCGCCACCATCCAGGACGTGGTGGCCGGCTTCGCCGCGTTCAGCGGGCGGACCATCGTCGTGGGCAAGGGGATCACCGGGCAGGTGACGGCCGAAGTGAAGAACCAACCGTGGGACCTCGCCTTCCAGGCGGTGCTCTACTCGCAGGGACTCGACGTCCAAATGCAGCCCGGCGGCATCCTGGTGGTCGTGGATAAAAAGGACCTGGCGAGGGCCGACTCCACCGTCCCGGTCGAGACGCGGTTGGTGCGCATCAACTACGCCCAGGCCAGTGCCCTCGTGCCGGCTGTTTCCTCGATCGTCACGAAGTCGCGCGGGTCGGTGGTCGCCGACACGGTCAACAACGCCCTCGTCATCACCGACGTGCAAACCCGGATCAACGATGTCGAGAGCTTCGTGCGCGGGCTGGACATCCGGACGCCACAAGTCTCGATCCAGGCCAAGATCATCCTCGTGGACCGCACCGATGTGGAGGAGCTGGGTCTGCAATACGACCTCGGCTCACCCACCCAGTTCTTCAACAAGCTCGTGGCCCGGCTCGACTCGAGCGGCAAGCCGTTCACGCCGGACCAGACCATCGTCGATCTCGGCGGCAACACGCTCTCGGCGATCGGGAACGCCGACCAGGCGGTGGTGAACCCGGCGTTGCGGCTGATTTTTTCCACCGCGATCGGCAACTTCACCCTCAGCACCTTCGTGCAGGCGCTGCAGCGTGTCGATCTGGCGGACGTCCAGGCCGAGCCGTCGGTCACGACGCTCGACAACCGCCCGGCCGAGGTGCTCGTCGGTGACCGGGTGCCGATCCGCATCATCGACGTCGCGGCGCAGTCCGGCGGCGCGGCGGGCGGGGTGCCACGGGCCACGGTGCGGTTCGAGCAGACCGGTATCAACCTGCGGGTGACGCCGCACGTCACGGCGAACCGGCAGATTCTCATGCAGCTGCACGCCGAGCGGTCGGCCGTGAAGCCCGCCTCGGTCGACATCGGATTTACGTTGCAGACCCAGCAGGCGGACGCCCAGGTCCTGGTCAGCGACGGCGAGACGATCGTGATGGGCGGGCTCACGGAGACCGACCTTACGGTGACCAAGTCGGGGATCCCGTTCCTGGTCGACCTGCCGATCATCGGCCGCCTGTTCGGGTTTACGTCGCATACGGAGCAACGGCGCGATCTCATCATCCTGATCACGCCGCACATCGTGGACGACCTGGCGACACCGGCCAGCGCCAACTAGCACGGGAGCACATATGCGGTCAGCAGTACGCGTCAGGGCGGTCGTGGTCATCTCCGCCGCCTTGGCCTCGGTGGGGGCGTGTAACGTGGCGCGTAATGGGGGAGGGGTGCAGCAGGATACCACCCGGCCCGTGATTACGCTCACGACCCCCGACTCCGTCCAGCCCATCGCGAGCGGGCTCTCGTTTTCGGTGAGCGCCGTGGACAATCTCACGCTACGGCTGGTGCGGCTGACCTACTCCGGCGGCTACGTCGCCGGACCCGTGGATTCGACGTTCACCGGCACGGTGCCCTCCGCGACCTTCACCCGGACCATCACGTTTCCCGCCAATTCCGGCGCCGGAGGCCTGATCCGTATCGTAGGCCGCGCGGTCGACGGCGCGGGGAATTTCTCCGAAGACACCCTGTTCATCACCCTGACGAACGTTCAGGCCCTGCAGGTCCTGATCGTGCAGCCCGCCCCTGGCGCGGTCGCCTCGACGGGCAAGAATCTGCCGGTGCAGATCATCGGCGTACACAAGTCGGGTATCCGCAAGATCGGCTTCCTCGTCTCCCCGGCGGCGGCCGTGACCAACCCCACCGGCACGGATTCGGCTTCGTACACCATTCCGCTGCAGGATTCGGTGAACCTCGTCGACACCCTGACGGTCAACGCGACCTCTGGCACGTTCGCCGTTGTCGGGTTCGCGGAAGACTCCTCCGGGCGCCGCGGCACCAGCAGCACCGTGACAGTCACGGTGCAGACGGCGGCCAACGACAACACGCCGCCGTCGGTCTCGCATGCCGTGTCGTCGCGCGTGGAGGTCAGCGACAGCGTCCTGGTTCACGCCACCGATCCCAGCGCCATCACCTGGATCGGCATCCGGGTCACAGCGATCGGGGGGGGGCTCCTGCGGTTCGATACGCTCAACGTGGCCGCCGGCAACCTCACGGACGTGAGCCGGTCGTTCGGCCTGAACCTGGCCGCGCTGGTGACGACCTTCCCGGCCGACGTCGTGGTGCAAGGGTACGCCTGCGATGGCGCCACCGCGCGCAACTGCGCCTTTTCGCAAGCCGGCGCCGTCCCCGGGGCCGCGCCGGTCGCCGATACGGTGAGTGTGGTGGCGGGCGTGACGCGACCGTTGCCGTTTGGCGGGTCGATTGCGGACGCGATCTTCAACAAGAACGACAGCACGCTCTACCTCACGAACCCCGCGCTGTCGCGCGTGGAGATCTTCCAGGTCCTGGACACCTCCTTCGTGAAAGCCGGCATCCCGACCGCGGGCCCCACGCCGTGGGGCATCGCGCTCTGGCCGCTGGACACGTTGGGCAACAACCTCAACAGGATCGTCGTTGCGAACTCGGGCGGCACCGAGCTCTCGATCATCGATGTGGCCGCGCGCCAGCTGCTGTGGCGCCAGGATCTGCCCAACTATCTGATCGAGACCTACAAGGTCATCCAGCAAGCCGGCGGCTCGCGCGAAGAGATCACCGTCCACGACGTGTCCGACCGGCCGCAGTACTTGGCGACCGTCTGCCGGCGGGTGACCGGCTCGCCATTGTGCGCCGCTGACTCGATCTTCGCCATCTACTCTACGACGCCGACCGTGAGCAGCTCGTCCCCCTTCAGCGGGAAGGCGACGCTGCGGATGGAAAAACTGATCAACACCGTTGATACCACCCAGCTCTTCGGGCACTTCTTCTGGGAGATCGGCCAGACGCCCGTCGGTGCCGGCACCGATACGCTGCGTATCGAGTTGCGCCGCGGACTGCCCTACAACCAGAACAGGGTCATCCTCTCGGCCTGCGCGGGGATCAACGTCACGCTCGCCACCTTCGGCCTGGGTGATTCCACCTTCGCCCGCAATTCGGGCGACTTCACGCACGCGTTCGTTGGGGAGGGCGGCATCTCGGCGCAATTCGCGCGGGTCTTCGCTTACACCACCAAGCAGCCGCTGACCCACGATGTACCGGCGAACTGCTCCACCGGCAACGGCCAAAGCGATGCGGGTTTCAATGATCTGGATGCCGGCATGTCGCCGGGCGTGGACGTGAGCGACTTCATCAGCAACACGGGGGTCCGGGTCTCCGCCATCGCGACCAACCTCAACGGCCAGACCAACGTGGTGCGGGCCGACTCGATCTACTTCCTGGACGAGGGGCTGCGGTTGAAGGGCGCCTCGGTCGCGCCCACAGGCGCGCCGGGGATGGATATGAACTACAATCACAACAACGCGGCGGGGCAACCGGGCACGCCGAACAACCGGATTCTGTTCGCCGCCCGGCCCGACGCGAACATCGACGTCTTCGACACCTTCTATTACGGCATCATCGGATCGATTCCCATCCGGGATCCCATCATCGGCCCGCTGCGCGTGGCGCGCGACGCCGGCGGCAACCAGCTGCTCTTCGGCGTCACCGCGCGTGGAGTCGTCATGATCCGTCTTGCCACGATTCCGAACCCATTCCCGGCGCCGCCGCGAGCGGGAATTCGGTGAGGGCCACCGCCCCTCCGCGACGCGGCCCCGTGAGCCCGACCCACCGGTCGGGCTCACGCGTTATAGTCCGGGGTATTCCCGGGCGGAGGCGCCGGTGACGTTTCGGTTCACGACAGCGGGAGAGAGCCACGGCCGCGGCCTGGTGGCCGTGGTGGAGGGGATCCCCGCCGGCCTGCCGCTCGCGGCGGCCGCGGTCAACACCGAGCTCACCCGGCGCATGGCCGGGTACGGGCGCGGGGCGCGGATGAAGATCGAGGCCGACCAGATCGAATGGCTGAGCGGTGTCCGCGCCGGGGAGACGATCGGCGCGCCGATCGCCATGTTGATCTGGAACCGGGACTGGGAGCATTGGCAGGACGTCATGGCCCCGGAGGCGGGGCCGGGTGACGCCCCGAGACGGCGCCAGGTGACGCGCCCGCGGCCGGGTCACGCGGACCTGACCGGCGCGCTCAAGTACGATCGCGAGGACGCGCGCGATATCCTCGAACGGGCGAGCGCGCGCGAGACCGCCGCACGGGTCGCGTGTGGCGCGGTCTGCAAGCGGCTGCTGCACGAGTTCGACGTCGAAATCGGCTCGCATGTCGTGGAGCTGGGCGGCGTGACCGGCCAGGTCCGCAGCCCCCTCCCCACACCGTTGAACGAGGCGGCGGACGAGAGTCCGGTCCGGTGCCTCGATCCGGAGGCCGGACGGGAAATGGTCGCCCGCATCGATGCCGCCAAGGCCGCGGGAGATACGTTGGGCGGGGTGGTCGAAGTCGTGGCGTTTGGCCTTCCCGTCGGCCTCGGATCGCACGCGTCCTGGGACCGCAAGCTCGACGGGCGGCTGGCCCAGGCTATCATGTCGATTCCGGCCGTCAAAGGGGTCGAGCTGGGACTGGGGTTCGAGGCGGCCCGCCGGCGCGGATCGGAGGTCCACGACGAGATCCTCCCCGGTCTCCACCGCGCCAGCAATCGCGCGGGCGGAACGGAAGGCGGGATGACGACCGGCGAGCCGCTCGTGCTGCACGCCGCGATGAAGCCGATCTCCACGCTGATGACGCCCCTGGCCACCGTGGACCTCGCGTCGGGCGCCGTGGCTCGGGCCCAATCGGAGCGCTCCGATGTGACTGCGGTGCCCGCCATGGGCGTGATCGCGGAAGCCATGACGGCACTGGTGCTGGCGGAGGCCATGATCGAAAAGTTCGGCGGGGACTCACTCAGCGAGATGCGACGGAATGTGGAGGGTTACCTCGCCCGGGTGCAGTCGCGCACCCGGCGGGGGGCGGCGTCATGACCAAGCACGTCGTGTTGATCGGCCTGCCCGGATCGGGGAAGTCGACCGTCGGAAAGCTCGTCGCCGAGGCCGTCCAGGCGCCGTGTCACGACATCGATGCGATCGTCTCGCGCAAGGAAGGCCGTCCGATCCAGATGATTTTCGCCGAGCGCGGCGAGGACGCGTTCCGGCAGCTCGAGCGGCAGGAGATGGAGGGCGCGCTCGCCGGGGCGCCGTCGGTGATCGTTCCGGGGGGAGGGTGGGCGGCGCAACCGGGCGCGCTGGAATCGGTGCAGGGTCGCGCCGTGCTCGTGTACCTCAAGACCCGTCCGGACACCGCAGCCACCCGCGCCGTACCTCAAGGGAACCGGCCGACGTTGATGGGGGAGGACCCCGCTTTGCAGATGCGACAGCTGCTGGGCACCCGCGAGCCGTTCTATCTCAAGGCGGATGCGCAAGTTGAGACGGATCGCAAGACGGCCGCAAAGGTCGCCGCGGAAGTGGTGGAGCTTGCGCGGAGGAGGGCGGGGTGGTAAAAATGCGTCCCTCGGAAATTGAGGAAGGGTTGATCAGTGGCTGGTAAGAAGAAGGTCGTGAAGAAGACTCCCGCCGAGCCGAAACCGGCGCGCCGCAAGCGCGCGGCAGCGACGGTCCCACCCGAGGTGCCGGTGGAGCCGGAACAGCCCGACGAAGACGTCCGCGGCAACGCCCTCGTGATCGTCGAATCACCGACGAAGGCGAAGACGATCGGCAAGTATCTGGGCCGGGGCTACACGGTGAAAGCCACCGTCGGCCACATCCGCGATCTGCCGCCCCGCAAACTGGGCGTCGACGTAGAGAACGGGTTCACGCCCGAGTACGTCACCATTAAGGAAAAGGCCAAGACCCTGGCCGAAATCAAGAAAGCGGCCAAGGGGGCGAGCCAGGTGCTGATCGCGACGGACCCCGATCGCGAAGGGGAGGCGATCGCCTGGCACGTCGCCTCACAGCTCGGCAACGGCCGCCGGGTTCACCGGGTGCTGTTCCACGAAATCACCAAGGACGCCGTGTCTCAGGCGATCGCCCATCCCCTGGACATCGATCAGAAGAAGGTCGATGCGCAGCAGGCGCGCCGCATCCTCGACCGGCTGGTCGGCTACAAAGCGAGTCCGCTGCTCTGGAAGAGCATCAAGTCCGGCCTCTCGGCCGGGCGCGTGCAGACCGTCGCGCTGCGGCTGATCTGCGAGCGCGAGGATGAGATCCGGCGCTTCGTACCCCAGGAGTACTGGACGATCGAGGCGGAGCTCGAGAAGGACGGGCAAGCGTTCCAGGCCCGGTTGCACAAGCTCGACGGCCACAAGCCCGAGATTCGCGACGCAGCCACCGCCCGGGGAATCGCGGAAGAAGCAGGCCGGCTCCCGTTCGTGGTCAGCGCCGTGCGGCTCGGCAAGGGGACGCGCAACGCCCCGGCCCCGTTCATCACCAGCACGCTGCAGCAGGAGGCGGCGAAGCAATATGGGTTCTCCGCCAAACGAACCATGCGCGCCGCCCAGCAGCTGTACGAGGGCGTGGAGATCGGCGCCGAGGGTCCAGCGGGGCTCATCACCTACATGCGCACCGATTCGGTGCGCGTAGCCGACAGCGCGCTGACCCAGCTGCGGGAGTTCATCGGCGCCAACTGGGCGGCCCGTTATCTGCCGCCCGCGCCGGTGGTGCACAAGAGCTCCCGCGGCTCGAGCCGGGTCCAGGATGCGCACGAGGCCATCCGCCCGACCGACGTCAATCACCGTCCGGAGGCGCTCAAGCCGTATCTCGAGACCGACATGTTCAAGGTGTACCAGCTGATCTGGCGGCGCTTCGTCGCGTCCCAGATGGCGGCCGCGGAATTCGAGCGGACGACGGTGGATTTCGACCTGGGCCGGTTCTTGTTCCGGTCCACGGGATCGCGGATGCTGTTTGACGGCTTCCAGGTCGTCTATCACGAAAGCCGGGAGCCCGAAGAGGGGGCGGACGCCGGGGATCTGGCGCCGATTCCGCAGTTGGCGCAGGGCGACACCGTCACGCTGCGGCAGGTGATTCCGTCCCAACACTTCACCGAACCGCCGCCGCGCTACAGCCAGGCGAGTCTCGTGAAGGCGCTGGAAGAGAAGGGCATCGGCCGTCCGTCGACCTATGCCACGATCATCGGCACCCTCCAGAGCCGGTGGTACGCGACCACCAAAGAGCGCCGCTTCTCACCCACGACACTCGGCGAAAAGGTGTGGAAGGTGATGCGCATCTGTTTCCCGGAAGTGTTCGAGGTCGGATTCACCGCGCAAATGGAAACCGAGCTGGACAAGGTCGAGGAAGGCGATCTCGCCTGGCAATCCGTGTTGGGTGATTTCTGGGGGCCGTTCAACCTCGCGCTCGGGAACGTGGACATCCCGGCTATCCTGCACGACGTCCACGACCTCTCGAAGCTGGCCGAGGAGCGCTGCCCCACCTGCGGCAGCCCGCTCGAGGTGCGCAGCGGACGCTTCGGGCCGTTCATCGCCTGCGCGCGCTATCCCGAGTGCCGCTTCACCAAGCCGATCGGGCGCGACAAGATCCCCGACAAGCCGACCGACGAGATCTGCAAGGAATGCGGCGCCCCGATGGTCATCAAGACGGGGCGTTTCGGAGAGTTCCTCGCCTGCACGCGGTTCCCCAAGTGCAAGCACACGAGGCCCGTGCCCCTGGGGATCACGTGCCCCAAGTGCGGCCAGGGCGACATCGCCGAGCGCCGCACGCGCAAAGGCAGGAATTTCTTCGGTTGCACCCGCTATCCGGACTGCGACTACTCCGTGTGGAACCGTCCGGTGCCGTTGGCCTGCCCCGTCTGCGGATTCGTGGGGATGGAAGAGAAGCAGACCAAGACGATGGGAGCCTCGCGCAAGTGCATGAAGTGCGGACACGAGATGACCGTGGAGGCGGGCGGACCGGCCGAGCCGGACGCAGCCTGAGGGCCTCGGTCGTCGGAGGCGGTCTCGCCGGAAGCGAGGCGGCCTGGGCCCTCGCCGAGCGCGGTGTGGCCGTCACGCTTCACGAAATGCGTCCGCTGCTGGGCACCCCCGCCCACCAGACGGACCGCCTCGCCGAGCTGGTGTGCAGTAATTCATTCAAGTCGGTCGAGGTCGCCAACGCCCACGGGCTCCTCAAGGCCGAAATGCGCCGGTTGGGGAGCGTGATCCTCGAGTCGGCGGACGCCGCACGGGTGCCGGGAGGCGCGGCCTTGGCGGTGGATCGGACGGTCTTCTCCCAGACCGTGCATGACCGGATCACCGCTCACCCGTTGATCACCGTGGTACGCGGCGAGGTGACCGAGCTCCCGTCTCCGGCCGTCATCGCAACCGGTCCGTTGACGTCGGATCGCCTGGGCGCCGCGATCGCCCAACGACTCGGCGCGAGCGCGCTCGCGTTCTTCGACGCCATCGCCCCCATTGTTTCGGACGACTCGCTCGATCACGACGTCCTGTTCCGCGCGTCGCGCTACGGCAAGGGTGGCGGAGACGACTACCTCAACGCGCCGATGGACGAGCTCCAGTACGACGCGTTTGTCGCCGCGCTGCTGGCCGCGGACCGCTACGAGCCGTCGCACGAGTTCGATCGTACCCCCTTCTTCGAGGGGTGCCTCCCCGTGGAGGAGATGGCGCGCCGCGGCCGCGACGTGCTGCGCTTCGGACCGATGAAGCCGGTGGGGCTGCAGGACCCGCGGACCGGACGGATGTCCTTTGCCGTCGTCCAGCTGCGCCGGGAGGACCGGGCCGGGCAGATGTGGAACCTCGTCGGCTTCCAGACGCGGCTGCGCACCCGCGAGCAGCAGCGGGTCCTCCGGCTGATCCCCGGGCTCGGCGGCGCCGAGTTCCTGCGTTTCGGCAGCGTGCACCGCAACTCCTACGTGAACGCTCCAGCGACCCTGACGCCGCACCTGTCGGCCCGGGACGATGCGAGCCTGCTGTTCGCGGGACAGCTGACCGGCGTCGAGGGGTACACCGAGTCGTCGGCCACCGGACTCGTCGCGGGACTGAACCTCGCCCGGATGCTGCACGGCGAGGCGCCCCTCTTGCCGCCGCCGACCACGATGCTGGGGGCGCTGTACCGCTACCTGCGCGAAGCCGACCCGTCACGGTTCCAGCCGATGAACGCCAATTGGGGGTTGCTCGATCCGCTCGATCCCCCCGTGCGGGACAAGGAGCGCAAGCGGCGGTTGCTGGCGCAGCGGGCGCTGGCGGACGTGGAGCCGTTTGCGGCCTCGCTCGGCGCCGTGGCGGCGGCGTGAGCGCACGTCCGGAGATCGGCGAGTTCACGGCCTTCCTCGCCAAGGAGCGGAACGACTCGCCCCATACCGTGAAAGCGTACACCCGGGACGTCGCGGGCTTCGCGGACTTCTGCGACCGCTACTATGGGGGCGACTGGAGCTGGACGGGAGTCGACCGCCTGGCGATCCGCGGCTGGCTGGGGGCACTGGACGAGCGACGGCTCGCCCGGCGCTCGGCGGCCCGGGCGCTCTCGGCGCTCCGGACGTTCTACCGGTTCCTGGACGTCACGCGGGGATCGGACGTGAATCCGGCACGCGCCGTTCGCACGCCGAAACTGGAGCGCCGCCTGCCCACCTACCTCGACCGGGCCGAGATGGAGATCCTGTTCGCGGCAGCGGAGCGGCGCGCCGCGGCAGGCGGGTTTCGCGGCGCGCGCGATCTCGCCATGCTGGAGCTGTTTTACGCGACCGGCATCCGGCTGAGCGAGTTGGCGGGCCTCTCGGAGCCGGATCTTGATCTCGTGTCCGACCAGGTGAAGGTCCGCGGCAAGGGTCGCAAGGAGCGCATTGTCCCGGTGGGCGGGCACGCGGCGCGCGCGCTGCGGGCGTACTTCCGCGAACGGGATGCGCTCCTCGCGGCGGGGTCCGGCGAGCGCCGCGCGGTATTCCTGAACGCGCGCGGCACCCGCCTGAGCGCGCGCGGCGTGCAGCTCGCGGTGCGTGGCATGCTGAACCTGCTGCCGCGCGGGCGGGATCTGCACGTGCATTCCCTGCGGCACTCGTTCGCGAGCCATCTGCTCGACGCGGGCGCGGACCTGCGGGCGGTGCAGGAGTTGCTCGGCCACGCCTCGCTCAGTACCACACAGGTGTATACTCATACGTCGGTCGAACGGTTGAAACAGGTGTACCACCGGGCCCATCCACGGGCCTAGCGAAAGGGCGGTTCCGCAGGTGTCGCTGATCCAGTTTCGCGCCACGACGGTGTTGTGCGTTCGCAAAGACGGCCAGGTCGCGATGGGCGGCGATGGCCAGATCACCGTGGGCGACACCGTCATGAAAGCGCATGCCACGAAGGTCCGTGCCCTGAAGGGCGGCAAGATCCTCGCGGGGTTCGCCGGTGCGGCGGCAGACGCGTTTACCTTGTTCGAGAAGTTCGAGGAGAAACTCGAGCGTTATCCGGGCAACCTGGCGCGCGCCTCGGTCGAGCTGGCGAAGGACTGGCGCTCGGACCGCGTGCTGCGGCGGCTCGAGGCCCTGCTCGCGGTCGCCGACAAGGAGCACGGGTATGTGCTGTCGGGCACCGGAGAGCTGATCGAGCCCGACGACGGCATCCTGGCGATCGGATCGGGGGGCAGCTACGCCCTCGCCGCCTCCCGGGCCCTGCTCTCCGCTTCGGCGCTGCCGCCACGTGAGGTCGTGCAGCAGGCGCTCCTGATCGCCGCCGAGATCTGCATTTACACGAACACCAACATTACGATTCTCGAGCTGACCTGATGGCCGATCCTACCGCCACGCCACCGTCCCCCCCCCTCCCTCCCGATGACCGGGTGCCGCCGCCGGCGCCGCCGACGGAGGAGGAGCCGATGCCGTGGCTCGAGGAGCTGCCGCCGAAGCGCATTGTGGCCGAGCTCGATCGCTACATCGTGGGGCAGGACGTCGCGAAGAAGGCCGTCGCCATCGCGATCCGCAACCGCTGGCGCCGTTCGCAGGCCCCGGAGGACATTCGGGACGAGATCCTGCCCAACAACATCATCATGATCGGCCCCACCGGGGTGGGGAAGACCGAGATCGCGCGCCGCCTCGCGCGGCTGGCCGGCGCGCCGTTCCTCAAGGTCGAAGCCTCGAAGTTCACCGAGGTCGGGTACGTCGGGCGCGACGTGGAGTCGATGGTGCGCGAGCTGGCGGACGTATCGATCAACATGGTGCGCACCGAGCGCGAGGACGAAGTCTTCCCGCAGGCCGAAGAGCGGGCCGAGGAGCGGTTGCTCGACATCCTGCTGCCGCCCACACCGCCGTCTCCGGCGCCGCCGCTCGCGGAGCGGACCGCGGCGGGCGGTGAGCGGTCGCTGTTCGTCGTGTCGTCCAAGGGGGACGTGACGGCCAAGGTACCCGAGGCGGACCTCGAGGCGCAGGAGCGGCGCCGGCGCACCCGCGAGAAGCTGCGGCAACAGCTCAAGGAAGGGAAACTGGAGGAGCGGGACGTCGAAATCGAAGTGCAGCAACAGTCCTACCCGATGCTCGAGTGGATGCAGCCACCTCCCGGGATGGAAGGGCAGGACGTCAACTTCTCGGAGATGCTGCAGGAGATGCTGCCGAAGAAAAAGAAGCGGCGGACCGTCCATCTCCACGAGGCGCGCCGCATCCTCGTGGATGAGGAGCTGAAAAAGCTGGTGGACATGGACGACGTGGTGAGCGAGTCACTCGACCGGGTCGAGAACCACGGCATCATCTTCATCGACGAGATCGACAAGATCGCGGGCGAGCGCAACACCGCCGGCCCCGACGTCTCGCGCGAAGGAGTCCAACGCGACCTGCTGCCGATCGTCGAGGGCTCCACCGTGCAGACCCGGTACGGATACGTCCGCACCGACCACGTCCTCTTCATCGCGGCCGGCGCGTTCCACGTGTCGAAGCCGTCCGATCTCATCCCCGAGCTGCAGGGGCGCTTTCCGATCCGCGTCGAGCTCTCCCCGCTGGGGGAAGCGGATTTCGTACGCATCATGACCGAGCCCGAGAACGCGCTCACCAAGCAGTACGCGGCGCTGTGCCAGGTGGAAGGCGCGACGCTGACGTTCACGCCGGACGGCATCCAGGAGATTGCCCGGATCGCCGCCAAGGTGAACGAGCGGATGGAGAACATCGGAGCGCGCCGGCTGCACACCGTGATGAGCACCCTGCTCGAAACGGTGCTGTTCGAGCTGCCGGACTATCCCGTCAAGCAGATCGTGTTCGACGCACCGGCCGTGCGGGCCCGCCTCGAGAAGATCGTCGACGACGAGGATCTGCGGCGCTACGTCCTGTGACCGGCGCCGGTCCGCGGCGGCCGGCGCGCTTCGAGCGTGCGTTCCCCGTCGCGGCCGAGGACATCGATGAGCTGGGCCACGTGAACAACGTGGTGTACCTGCGCTGGGTCCAGGAGATCGCCGTGGCCCACTGGCGCGCCGCAGCCCCGGCCGAGCTGCAAGCCGACGTGGTGTGGGTCGTGTTACGCCACGAAATCGACTACAAACGCCCCGCCCGGGCCGGTGAGGTCGTGGTCGGGCGCACCTGGGTGGGCGAGGCGACCGGCTCCCGCTTCGAGCGCTTCACGGAGTTCGTCCGCGGCGCGGAGCGCGAAGTCCTGGCGCATGCCCGCAGCGTGTGGTGCCCCCTCAATGCCCGCACGGGCCGCCCGCGCCGCGTCGATCCCGCCCTGCACGACCATTTCTCCGAGCCCGGCTCGCCTTGACGACCCTCGTACGCTTGAGGTAGAGTGTGCAGGGCCACCTGTCATTTTGACCTACCTCAGGAAGCCATGCAGAAACGCGACTTTCTGGCCGTCACAGATTTCACACGCGACGAGATCGGCCGCTTGTTCGATCTGACCGAGCGGATGAAGCAGCGTCAGTATCGCGAGACGCCGCTCGCCGGCAAGACCTTGGCGATGATCTTCGCCAAGTCGAGCACCCGGACGCGCGTCTCGTTCGAAGCCGGTGCCTTCCAGCTGGGCGGGCACGCCCTCTTTCTCTCCTCCCGCGATATCCAGATCGGCCGCGGGGAGCCGATTCCCGATACCGCCCGGGTCCTCTCGCGCTACGTCGACGGCATCATGATCCGGACGTTCGACCACGCCGAGGTGGAGGAGTTGGCGCGGTGCGCCACGATCCCCGTGATCAACGGACTCACCGATCTCTCGCACCCGTGCCAGGTGCTGGCGGATCTGTTCACGGTGCGGGAAGCCCTCGGCAGCTGGGACGGGAAGCGGGTCGCCTGGATCGGCGACGGCAACAACATGGCGAACAGCTGGCTCGAGGCGGCAGAGGTCCTGGGATTCGAGCTGCGCCTCGCCTGTCCCGAAGGGTATGAGCCCAACCGCGAGAAGTTCGAGCGCGCCGGTCGGCACGCCCGCGTCGTCGTGACCGAGGTGCCGGAGGAGGCGGTGGAGGGCGCGCACGTCGTGAACACCGACGTGTGGGCGTCCATGGGCCAGGAGGCCGAGGCGGAAGCCCGGCGCAACGCGTTTCGAGGCTACACCGTGGATGCCGAGCTCATGAAGCTCGCCGCTCCGAACGCCATCTTCCTGCACTGCCTCCCCGCCCATCGGGGCGAGGAGGTGTCCGCCGAGGTGATCGAAGGGCGGCAGTCGCGCGTGTGGGACGAAGCCGAGAACCGACTGCACGTGCAGAAAGCGCTGCTCGCCACCTTGATGGGCTGATGACCGGAACCTATGGCTGACCCGACGCCGTCTCCCGCGCTCAAACGCACCCCGCTCCACGACGTCCACGTCGCCTTGGGGGCGAAGATGGTGCCCTTCGCCGGCTTCGAGATGCCGGTGACGTACCCGCCGGGTATCAGCGCCGAGCACAAGGCCGTGCGCGAGCGGGTGGGCGTGTTCGACGTCTCGCACATGGGCGAGTTCGAGGTCACCGGGCCCGACCGCAACGCCTTCGTGCAGCGCGTCACCTGCAACGACGTGGCGGCGCTGCGGACCGGCCAGGCCCAGTACTCGGGGATCCTCACCGAGCAAGGCACGTTCGTGGACGATTGCCTCGTGTACCGCTTCGACGATAAGGTGATGCTCGTCGTCAACGCCTCGAACATCGCCAAGGACTGGGAGCACATCGTCGCCCAAAAAGGCGGCGCCAACGTCCGGCTGCGCGACATCTCGGACGAGACGGCCCTGATCGCGATCCAGGGCCCGAACGCGGAGGCCCTCCTGGCCGCCCTCACCCCCGTCGCCGTGGCGGAGATCCCCTATTACGAGTTCACCTCCGGCACCGTCGCCGGAGCGCAATGCTTCATATCTCGCACCGGGTACACCGGCGAGGACGGCTTCGAGCTCTACAGCCGGGCCGCCGATGCGACCAAGCTGTGGGCGGCGATCACCGGCCGCGGTGCCGAACCCTGCGGCCTCGGCGCGCGCGACACCCTGCGCCTCGAAGCCGGCTTGCCGCTCTACGGCAACGACATCGACGACACCACCACCCCGCTCGAAGCCGGATTGAACTTCATCGTCAAGCTGGACAAGGCGGCGCCGTTCACCGGGCAGGCGACCCTGAAGCGCCAGAAGCTCGACGGCGTGCCCCGCCGCCTGGTGGGATTTCGGGTGACCGAGCCGAAGCTCGTCGCGCGCCACGGCTTCGCCGTGTCGTTGGAGGGTCGCCGGGTGGACATCGTACGCAGCGGAACCGTTACCCCCACCGCGAACGCGGCGATCGGGACGACCTACCTGCCGACCGCCCAGGCCAAGCCGGGCACGACGATCACGATCGACATCCGCGGCCGGCCTGCGCCGGCACAGGTCGTGAAACTGCCGTTCGTGCCGCATCGGACCAAGCGGTGAGCGGCGCGGGTCCGCTGCGGATCGGAATCCTGACCGTGTCCGATCTCGGCGCCCAAGGGAGGCGCGTGGACACGTCCGGTGACGCCATCGTAACATGGTCCGCCGCAATGAGTTATGAAGTTGTCGTGCGCAGCATCGTGCCCGACGAGACCGGAGTCATCGCAGGGAAGCTGGCGCGTTGGGCGGACTCCCGAGCGATGGACGTGATCCTCACCACCGGCGGCACCGGTCTCACGGCACGCGACGTGACACCCGAAGCAACGATCACCGTTCTCGACCGGCAGGCGCCCGGCATCGCGGCAGCGCTGCTCGCCCGCTCGGCGCCGGCGTTCCCCCACGCATGGCTGTCGCGCGGCGTCGCGGGGACACGGGGCAAGACCCTGATCGTGAACCTGCCTGGGTCGCCCAACGGAGTGAAGGATGGACTCGCCATGCTGGGTGAGCTGCTGGACCACGCCGTCGCGCTGGTGCGCGGCGACCCCACAGCCCACCGCTGATGGCTGACGGCTGATGGCTGATCGCGTTTTGGTCACCACCGACGATCTCGAGCACGCCGTGCGCATCAACGGGCAGCTCGAAGCGGCGGGGTTTGCCACAGCCATGGTCACCTCGTTCGACGACGCCCGCGACGCGCTCGCCGCGCGCGAGCCCGATTGCCTCGTGGTGACCGGGGCGTTGCACGAGCCGCCCACGGCGCGCCTCCTCGCCGCCGCCCGCGACCGCGCCGTCTCGACCCTCGGGCTCGTCGAGGAAACGGAGCCCGAGCCCAAGGAGCTGGCCGCGGAGCTGGGCCTCACCGCTTATCTGGAAAAACCCGCCGAGGCGACCGAGGTCGCGCGGGTCGTCCGCCGGCTGATCGATCGCCGCCGGTTGCAGCAGCGCACCGGAATCATCGGGGAATCGCCCGCCATCCAGGAAGTCCTGGTGAAGATCGAGCAGATGGCCCCGGTGCGGTCGACCGTGCTGATCGAAGGCGAATCCGGAACCGGGAAAGAGCTCGTCGCCCGGGCGATCCACGATCTGTCGCCGCGCCATGGCCGTCCGTTCATCACCGTCAACTGCGCGGCCTTGCCGGAAGCGCTGCTCGAAAGCGAGCTGTTCGGGCACGAGAAGGGGGCGTTCACCGGAGCCGCCGAGCGGCGGCTGGGCCGCTTCGAGCTGGCCGACGAGGGGACGATCTTCCTCGACGAGGTCGGGGAGATGCCGCCGCCGACGCAGGTCAAGCTGTTGCGCGTGCTCGAGGACCGCACCTTCTTCCGCGTCGGCGGCACGCAGCCGATCAAGGTGGACGTGCGCGTCGTGGCGGCGACCAACCGCCCGCTGAAGGAAGCCGTGGCGGTGGGGGAATTCCGCGACGACCTCTACTACCGGCTCAACGTCCTCAGCATCTACCTCCCGCCGCTGCGCGAGCGCCGGAGCGACGTCCCGCTCCTGGTGCGGCGCTTCATCGCGGAATTCGCCGCGCAGCACGATCGCCGCTTCCACGGCATCACCCCCGAGGCACTGCAGATCCTGGTGGACGCCGACTGGCCCGGCAACGCCCGCCAGCTGCGCAACCTGATCGAATCGATGGTCGTGCTCGCCCCCGAAGGGGAGATCCGCGCCGAGGACATTCCGCGCGAGTTTCGCGAGCGCGGCCGCGGCCTTCCCGTGCGCATCGTCGGGGCGACGCGGGAGGTGGTCGGCAAGGAGCTGGAGTTCATCTTCCGGAGCCTCGTGGAGCTGAAGCTCCAGGTCGAAGACCTGCGGCGCCGTCTGGATGAGCGCCACGCGCCCCAGCGGGTGGAGGTGATCGAGGTGGATCACCACGGCGCGCCGCTCGCCGCCGTGGAGGCGGCGCCACTCCTCGACGAACCGGTCCTGTACCGTCCCGGGATGTCCATGGCCGACGTGGAGCGGGCCGCCATCGAGGCGGCCCTCAAAGAGACCAAGGGCAACCGCCGCAAAGCCGCCGAAGTCCTGGGTATCGGCGAGCGGACACTGTACCGCAAACTCAAGGCCTACGCACTGGCGTGACCCTGGACTACCGCATCGAGCCCGAGCGCTGCGTCGCCTGCATGGCGTGCGTGCGCGTCTGTCCGTCGGATGCGGTGGCGGTGGCCGGCGAGCGGGTCCGGATCGTGGACGACGCGTGCACCCGCTGCGGCGCTTGCCTGCCGGCCTGCCCGCACGAGGCGGTCGTGGCCTCGGGCGACCTGGAGCGGGCG
>JBGPIW010000012.1:0-16821 GCA_041485045.1 Gemmatimonadota bacterium
GCGATCGACCACTGCCTCGCGAAGCTCCCGGCCAACCGGTTCGCGACGGCAGGCGACCTGGCGGATGCGGTGGCCGCGGTGCGAGAGGGGACGATGGTCCCGGCCGCCCTGCAACGGATCACGCGGGAGATTTCGTCGTTCGCGGTGGACCTCGCGGGTTACGGGACGCTCACCGCCGTGGCGATCGTCTCCCAGCTGCTGATCGGCAACGACTTCATGGGCATGCGCACCGTCTACACGGTCGCCATCGCCCTCGTGCTGCTCAGCCTCACGGCGCTGCGCGGCATGTCGATGTGGCGCTTCGTGCGCGAGGCCGTCACCGAAGGATGGGGGGAGCGCGATCTGGCGGCCGCGATCGAGCGCGAGGCCCGCGCGACAGCCGCCGCCGCACGACCGCCGCGACCGGGACGCCTGGGCGCCACGGCGATCTTTCTCGCCGGATGCGCCGCCCTGGTGGCGTACTGGCTCGGTCCCAAGGAAGCCGGCCTGGCGTCGCTCGAAGGGCCGCTCGCCTGGCTCGTCGAGCTCGTGGGTCTCATCGCCCCGGTCGCGTGGGGCCGCTGGTACGGCGCCCGACTCGAGGCGCCCTACGATGGCCGTCCGGGCCTGTTCAGCCGACTGGTCATGCGGTTCAAGATGAAGGGCTTCTTCGTGCTTGCACGGCTGGGCAGGAGGTCCGGTACGCCCCCGATGGTCGCTCCAGCCGACCAGCACACGGAAGTCCTCATCGCCGATGCCGCGCGCGACATCCTCCACGCGCTCCCCGATCCGGACCGGCGTCTCGCCGGCGTGGACCAGCTCCTCACCCGGCTCGAGACCGATGCCGCCGTGCTGCGCCGCCGGCTCGGCGCGCTGGACGACGTCGCCGCGCACATGGGGGCGGCTGCATCGCCACGCCGCGACGACCTGGCGCGCGACATGGAGGCGGCGCGCCGCGCCGCGACGGAGCGCCTCGGCACCACCGTCAGCGCGATGGAGAACGTGCGCCTCGACCTGCTCCGCCTGCGGGCGGGGCTCGATGCCACCGACGGCCTGACCGAGGATCTCGAAGCGCTCCGGGACCTGGCCGCCCGATTGGACGCGGAGATGGAGCTGCGCAGAGAAGGTCTCGGGTAGGGTTACACATACGGAAACACACGCGGGCGGCCCCACGATCGGAGCCGCCCGCGCACATCGTCGAGCCACTACGGCGCTACTCGCCTGCGAACGACCACGCGCCGATCTGCCGGACGAACTCCTGGGCCAGCGACTTCAGATCGACCGGCGGAATGTTGGGGTCCTCCTTCAGCGACTGCGCACGTTCCAGGTTCACCTCTGCCTTGGTGAAACCGCTGTCCGCCGCAAGCGCGGCCCGGAACGCCTCGGCCGCCAGGGTGAAGTGGCCGGTCTGCTCGAGCGCGATGCCGAGGTTGTTCTGGAACGTCGCCACCTCGGGTACCAGCTCCACCGCGCGGGCCAGCGGCCGCAGGGCTTCGTCGAACGATCCCTGGTGAATCAGCGTCAGCCCGAGGTTGTTCATCGACCAGACGTCGGTCGAATCGAGCACCAGCGCCTCGTGATAGGCGGTCACCGCCTCGTCGCGCTCGCCCTTGACGTCATGGGCGCGCCCAATCAACCGGTACGCTTCGCCCAGGCTGTCGTCGATGCGGAGCACGGTGTCGAGATAGGCGATGGCCGAATCCGGCTGTCCCGCCTCGATCAGCACGCGACCCAGGTTCAGGTAGCTCTTCACGTGCGTCGCGTCGATCGTCAACGCCTGCCGCAGGGCCGCTTCGGCCCCGGTGAGGTCTCCGGCTTTCCAGGACGAAATGCCGAGCATGTAGAATCCCCAGGCGTTTGTCGGCCGGTTCGCGGTGTAGGCGGTGAAGCCACGAACCGCATCTTCGTAACGGTGCTCGCGGAACGCGGAGTCCGCGGTCTCATACGACACGGGAGCGACGCTCGCGGCGGGCTCCGTGGGCGCGGGCGTCGATTCCGTCTCCACGCGCACGTCGGACTCCGGAGTCCTTGTTTCCTTGGCGCTCGCCGGCTTCGGCGACTTGTCGCCACAGCCGGCCAGCACGAACAGCCCGGCCACGAGCCAGGCAGGGGTAAACCGCAGGGTGGTTCTCATGGTCTCTCCTCCATCAGGGGCGCCGTAGCGCCGGTCGGGGTTGCCAGCGCCCAGGTGTAAGGCAGGAGGGAGGCCACGCTTGTCGGAGCTGGGATCGTTCCGGCAATCGATTGAAAGGATGCGGGTTAGGTGAGTGGGCGGGGTGATGATCTGGAGACACCGTGTCCTGGCGGACACGAAGAAAACAGTGTGGTCGTGCTCGCAGGGACACATCGAGATGAGGCGGTGAGTCGCGCGCTTTAGTCGCGAAACAACCTCGCGAGCTCGATGCCGGCTACTCGCGACTGATGCCGTGCCGCCGCATGATCTTCAAGAGGCTGGCGTGGTCGGCGAGGCCGAGCGACTCCGCCGTGCGCGTGATGTGCCAATCGTGACGCTCCAGCGCGGCGACGACGATCTGCCGTTCCGCTTCGGCCTTGAGCTCGTGGAATGTGCGCGGCGCGGCACCGGTACTCACTCGCTGCGCCGCTCCCAGGTCCCGAATCTCCGGCGGCACGTCATCGAGTCCGAGCTCCGGGGCATCCGAAGCAATCAGCATGCGCTCCAGCGCGTTGCGCAGCTCGCGCACGTTGTTCCGCGCCCAATCATGGGCCATCAGGCATTCGAGCGCCGCGGCGCTCAGCGTGCGGGGGCGCATCCGGAACCGGGCACCGGTGTCGATCAGGAGATGCTGGACCAGCTCGGGCACGTCGGAGAGCCGGTCTCGCAACGCCGGCACGGCGAGGACGTGGACGTTGAGGCGATAGAGCAGATCCTCGCGGAACTTCCCGGCGGAGACCTCGCTCGCCAAGTCCCGGTTGGTGGCCGCGAGCACTCGCGCGTCGACCGTGATCGTCCGCGTCCCTCCCACCCGCGTCACTTCACGTTGCTCGAGCACGCGCAGCAGCTTCGCCTGGGCCGGGAGCGGCAGCTCACCGATCTCATCCAGAAACAGGGTGCCGCCCGCGGCGGATTCGAAGGCCCCCTTCCGCAGGGCGACCGCCCCCGTGAACGCGCCGCGCTCGTGCCCGAACAGCTCGCTCTCCACGAGGTCGGCCGGCAGCGCGGCACTGTTCAAAGCGAGGAACGGTCCCTGCACCCCGCTCGCGCGGTGTACCGCGCGGGCGACGACTTCCTTGCCCGAGCCGCTCTCGCCCGTAATCAGCACCGGCGACGGGATCGGGGCGACGCGGGCCAGGGATTCCTTGAGGCGCTGCATCGCCGGGCTCGAGCCGACGAGCGGCGCGTCGCTGCCGAGATCCCGCTGCAGGGATTCGACCTCGCGCTCCAGCCGCCGCCGCTGCAGTGCGTTGGCGATTTCCTGCACCACCCGCTCCATCGGCTCGGCCTTGTCGATGAAGCTCGCCGCCCCCAGACGGATCGCCTGGACGCACCGGTCGTAGTTCCCCGTTCCGGTGTAGACGATCACCGGCACCCGCACCCCCCGGCGCTCCAGCTGACGCAGGACCTCGAAGCCGTCCATCGCCGGCATCTCGAGATCGAGCAGCACGCAATCCACCGGCTCGCGGGCCAGCGCGTCCAACGCGGCGCGTCCGTCGGCGGCCGTCAACGTGTCGTGGCCGCCCAGACGCTTCACATCGTAGGCGTATTGCTCGGCAAGCGGTTGCGCGTCGTCGACGATGAGGACCAGCGTCACTGGGCGGTCTCCACGAGGGGCAGATCGACGATGAAGCGCGAGCCCGCTCCGGGCGATGTCTCGACCCGCAGGCGTCCGCCTGCGTCGGTGACGAGCCGGCGCACGATCGAGAGACCGAGGCCGGTGCCGCCCGTCTTGGTCGAGTAGAAGTCCTGGAAGGCCCGCTCCAGCTCCGGCTCGGTCATGCCCTTCCCCGTATCCTCGACGACGAGCCGTGCCGCAGGCCCCTGACCCTCTTCGGTTTCCCTCGAGGTCGAAACGGTCACGGAGCCGGATTGGGAATCCAAGCTGTCGACCGCGTTCGTCACGAGATTCTCGAGCACGCGGCGCAAGGCCAGCGGATCGACCTTCGCCTCGGGGAGTCCCTCGGCCAGGTGCAGCGACAGCTCCGCCGCCCCCAGAGGGATCTGGCCGACCACTTCGCGGATGACCGCGTTCACGTCGCAACGCAACGCCTCGAGCGGCGGCGACAATTTCGCGTAGTTGGCGGCCAGCGTCTCGAGGTAGGTCAGGCTCGAGCCCAGCGTCTGGCGCCGCTCCGCGAACACACGGGCCAGCTCGGTGGGCCGGTCGCGCGCTACCTGCGCCAGATGGCGTAGCACGTTGCGCAGCGGCGCGATGCCGTTCTTGATGTCGTGGTTCACCTGCCGGGCCAGCTCTCCCATCGCGGCGTGCCGCTCGGCATCGCGCAGCCGGACGGCACCGGTGCGCAGCCGATCCGTCATTTCCCCGAGCAGGCGCTCGAGACTCCCGATCTCGTCGGCGCGATCGCTGGCGAACGCCACGTCGAGCCGGTCCATGTCCAACTCGGTGGTCTTGGCGGCCAGCTCGGCCAGCGGCAGACTGATGCGCGAGGAAAGCCACCCTGCGAGCAGCAGGGTGACCAGGAGGGTCACGAGCACGGCCACGCCGAACCAGAGATCCACCGTGCCCTGGAGCTCGCGCAACCCCGCCAGCGGTGCCGCCGCGATGAGCCGAGCGGGCACGAGCCGGGCACTGTCGGGGCGCGACTCGTCGACGAACGGCACCGGCAGCTCGCTGACCGCCAGGTCGGCTGCTGGCACGGCCGCTGCTCCGGTGAAACGGGAGGCGACCGTATCGCTCGGGAGCGTCAGCGTGATGCTGATGGAGCTGTCGCGCGCCAGGCGGGCCAGGAACCCGGAGTCCACCGCGATACCCCCCACGACCGTGAGCTGCCGGTCGCCAAACGGCAGCGAATCGAGCCGGGCCAGCGCCACGAATGGCCCTTCGGCGGTCCGGGCCTGGACCAGGGCGAGACCGTTCGGCGCCGTGGGCAGGAGCGCGGGCAATCCCCGCTCCACCCGGTCGAATTCGTTGCGGAAGTGTCCCGAGCTGACGATGCGTCCCGAATCGTCCTGGATCTGGAGCATGTCGAGCCCCGCCAGGTGCATCGCCGTGCCGGCGTAGTCCAGCGCGTAGGTCCGCTGCGCGGTATCGCGCTGCACCATCGCCGACCGCAACCGGTTGTCGGCCACTGCCGCGGTGCGCAGACTGGCGAGCCGGGACGCAAGCGACGCCCCCTGCCGTTCCAGATCCTGCCCGATCAGGTCGACCAGCGCCGCGACCCGCGCCTGATAGGTGGCCGCCAGCCGCTGTCGCACCGCGCGTCGTACGCCCAGCCCGAATACCAACAGGGGCACGAGGACCACCGGCGCCGTCGCGATCAGAATACGCGTGCGAAAGGTCATCGAGTCAGCGGAAAGGATAGCATTCCTTCATACACGCCGCTGGCCTCAGCACAGGCGAGGCGGCATCTTTCCGTTCTATGGCAGAGTTTCAAGAACGTCTGGAGCGCGGGCTACAGGGCCGCTACGAGATCGAGCGCGAGCTGGGTCAGGGCGGTATGGCGCTGGTGTTTCTGGCTCGCGACCTGCGGCACGACCGGAAGGTCGCCCTGAAGGTGTTGCGCCCCGAGATCTCCGCCGAAATCGGGGCAGAGCGATTCCTGCGCGAGATCAAGATGGCGGCGGGGCTCACCCACCCGCATATCCTTCCCGTCTACGACTCCGGCGAGGCAGACGGGCTGCTCTTCTACGTGATGCCCAATATGGAGGGGCGCTCGCTGCGGGAGCGGCTCGACCGGCAACGCCAGCTGCCGCTGGACGAGGCCCTCCGGGTCACCCGGGAGGTCGCTGCCGCGCTCGACTACGCCCACCGCCAGCACGTGGTGCATCGTGACGTCAAGCCGGAGAACATTCTGCTGCACGAAGGCGCCGCGATGGTGGCCGACTTCGGCATCGGCAAGGCGTTGAGCGGCAACGGATCGATTACGCAGACGGGGATGGCGCTCGGCACCCCCGCCTACATGAGCCCGGAGCAGGCGGGGGGCGAGAGCGACATCGACGGCCGCAGCGATCTCTACAGCCTCGGCTGCGTACTCTACGAGATGCTCTCCGGCGAGCCGCCGTTCACCGGCCCGACGGCGCAGGCCGTGATCGCCAAGCGGTTCGTCGCTCCCATCCCGAAAGTGCGTGCCACCCGCGACGTGCCCGAGACGGTGGACGACGCCATCACCCGTGCCCTCGCACGTACTCCCGTGGACCGCTTTCCGACGGCGGCGGAGTTCGCCGACGCTCTGCTGCCCGGGCGGCGCACGCCGCCCGAGGCGACGAAGGGCGCCCCACCCACCAGGGCCATCGCCGTCATTCCACTCGCGAACATGAGCGCCGATCCCGAAAACGAGTACTTCTCGGACGGGATGACGGAGGAGATCATCAACGCGCTCGCGAAAGTGCCGGGCATCCAGGTGGCGTCCCGCACGTCTTCCTTCGCCTTCAAGGGGAAGGAGGTGGACATCCGACAGATCGGCGACAAGCTCGGCGTGGGGTCGGTGCTGGATGGCAGCGTGCGGAAGGTCGGGAATCGCATCCGCATCACGGCCCAGCTCATCAACGTCGAGAACGGCTACCACCTCTGGTCGGAGACCTACGATCGCCAGCTCGAAGATGTGTTCGCGATTCAGGACGAGATCTCGCGGGCCATCGTCGAGGCGTTGAAGCTCCGCCTCGCGGGTGACACCAGCCCGCTCGTGGTTCCGACCAAGAGCATTGAGGCGTACAACATCTACCTCAAAGGGCGCTTCTTCTTCAACAAGTTCACCGAGCCCGGCCTGCGGAAGGCGCTGGAACTGTTCCAGCTCGCGTTGCTCCAGGACCCCGGCTTCGCCCGTGCGTACGCGGGCATCGCGGACGTCTGGTGCAACCTCGCCGACGATTGGGTGGCCCCGGAAGACGCCTACCCGAGGGCAAAGGCCGCCGCCGAGCGGGCGCTGCAACGCGATACGGAGCTCGCTGAAGCGATCACCTCGGTCGGCAAGGTACTGTGCTGGCATGAGTGGAACTTCGCCGCCGCCGAGCAGCAGCTGCAGCGCGCGGTCACCCTCAGCCCGAACTACGCCGAGGCGCATTACGTGCTTGGCACGGCGTTACCGCTGGTCGGGCGTTTGCCGGACGCGATCGCGGCAATTCGCCGAGCGCTCGCGCTCGATCCGCTGTCGGCGGCCTACAGCGAATGGCTGGCTCGCTTCCTCCTCTACAGCAAGGATTACGACGGCGCGATCGCCGAGGCTCAGAAGACCTTCGAGCTGAACGAGAGCTCCCTGCGCGCCCAGCTCTACATCGGCTCGGCCCACCTGGCCCAAGGCGACGCCGAGACGGCTCTCGAGTGGTATCGCCGCGCGCAGGGACTGGAGAAGGCCGTGCGCGTGTATGACGCCCTGATCGTGCGGGCGCTCGCCGCGCTGGGGCGCCGTGACGAAGCGGAGGCGATTCTGGCCAGGCTGGACGAAGAATCGCGGCAGCAGTACGTGCGCAGCGAGATCCTGGCGATGGGCCATGCCGCGATCGGGGACTTGGACAGGGCCTTCACCTGCCTCGAGCGCGCCTATCACGCACGCTCGGCTGGGCTCATTTACCTTCACCTGGACCCGGGATACGCGCCGCTGCGCGGCGATCCGCGGTTCGCCGATCTCGTGGGGCGGATCGGGCTGAAGTAGCGTGCCGGTCCGTGCTCACCGGGCGCGGACGGTCCCATCCCAGTCGACGGTGAACGCGGCGGCGCCGCGGCGCCACACCACCTGACGGCGCGTCTCCACCAGCGGAACGACTTGCGTCGCGAGCGTGAGCCACGGGGCCCGCGCCACGAGTTGCCGGACCGCCCGGCACGGGACGGGCGTATCCCGAGGTAATGGGATCACGAACTGGGCCGACTGACCGGTTGCGAGTGCCGCCGCGAGCTCACCGGGTCCGAGCCCGGCGACCCGGACCGGCGGCCCACCCCCTGCTCCCTCGAGCGCCACGAGACGCCCCGCGAGATCACGTGCGGTTGGATCATCGCGCGGAAAGGCGATAAGCGGACGTGATCCCGTGGACAGAGCGGCACCGGCGGGCAGAGGGCCCACGCACGCGGGGAACGCCGTCAACCACATCGGTATCGCAGCCGGGCGTGCCTCGATGCGCACGGCATCGCGGGCCAGCCCCTCGCGCCACGCGAGCGTCACCGGCGGAGGAACGCCAGGCGCGAGCAGCACGTATGTGCGGTCCCACGGCAATGATCGCGTGACGAGCTCCGGGCGACTCGCCGCGTAGCTGAGCGCGGCGGGATCGTCCGTCACGAGGAGATCGACCCCGCGGTCGATCCAGTCACGGGCATCCGTCGCGCCCAGGAGGCGGAGCACGATCACGGGCCGCCCCATCCCGAGGAACGGGGCGAGGATCACCCGGCCTCCGGACGTGTCGGCGGTGTAGTCGCCGGTCCCGGTGGGCCAGTCCCGGCCGGGCAGCCGTCGGAAGACGGCCAGCGCCGGATCGGCGAGCTGCTGCGGCACCGTCGGTGACTCGGATGTGAGTCGGACGATGAGCGTGCGATCGTCGGGGGTCTCGAACGAAGCCCCACCGAGCAGCGTCGTGTCCCCGGCCACCCACGACGCGATCACGTCGCGCGCGGTCACCGGCTGGCCATCCCAGAACCGCGCGTCGGGTCGCAGCGTGAACGCCCAGCGTTTCCCGCCGTCTCCGCTCGACCAGGACGCGGCGAGCCGCGGTTGCGGCACGCCGTTGCAATCGAGCCGGACGAGCGTCTCGTACAACTGCCGGAACACCATCCGCTCGGCGTCGCTCACGGGCACCGGGGCCCGCGCCGGATCGACCCCACCCGCGACCGCCAGGGTCAGCGTGTCGGGCAGCGGGCCCGAGTCCGTCGCGAGCGCGCACGCATCGGCGTGCCGGACCGGCTCCGGGACGGGCGCCGCCGGCGGACCGGTCCGCCCGCCGGAGCAGGCGATCCCCAGTACCAACGCCGCGGCGCTTCCGCGGCGTGAGCCCTGCAGGCAGAAGCTCAGGGCCGCTCGTCCCAGTTCGCGATTGTGGCGGACGAGCCAATACGGGGACGCATCCAACCTCCGAGCCGGACGGGTGAGGACACATGTTCTCCCGCCAAAGCTGCAGGCTCAGAGGCGCGCGCGCAAAACCTATTCCGTGCGCAACGCCTGCAAAGGATCCACGCGCCCCGCGCGACGCGCGGGGATGAAGCTGGCGAGCGCCGCGATGGCGAGCAGCACGACGGCTACGACGGCGAACACGGCCGGATCGCGCGGGGATACCGCGAACAGCAGCGGTTGCACCCAGCGGCCGACGATCAGGGCGATCCCGGCGCCCAGCAGGATGCCGACGAGCGCCAGGCGCATCCCCTCGACCAGGACCAGCCGTACGAGCTCGGGCACCTGGGCCCCCAACGCCACGCGCACCCCCAGCTCGTGCGTGCGTTGCGCCACGTTGTAGGCGATCACGCTGTAGAGGCCGATCGCGGCCAGGACCAGCGCCAACAATCCGAACACCGTGAACATCGTCGCCCCGAGGCGCCACGACCGGGCCTGACCGCCCAGGACGTCCGTCAGGGGTGTGACCGTTACGTACGACGGTCCCGGCATCAACGGTTGCAGCCGCCGGCGAATGGCCTCCCGCGATCGCGGTGCGTAGTCGCGCACCCGGACGAATAAACCACCCATATCGGGATTGGACTGGGCCGACGAGAGGTAGTAGAAGAAGCCGGGGTCGTCGCTCAGGCTCCGGGACATGATGTTCTCTGCGACGCCGACCACCGTCGTGCACGGCACCGTGTCGCTCCCCACCCGGACGCATTCGCCGAGTGGCTCGCGGCCGGGCCAGAGCACCCGGGCCATCGCCTCGCTCACCACCATCACGCCCGGCGCGCCCGCCACGTCCTGATCGGTGATGCCGCGGCCGTGCAGCAGGCGGGTGCCCATCGCGGCGAAGTAGTCGGCGGAGACGGCGTTCAGGTCGAATTCCCCCAGCCGATCTACCGAGTCGATCCCGGCGACGTGGAGATCCGTGTTCCACGTGCTCCAGAACGGCATCGTGAGCTGCCGGGACGCGTGCGCGACGCCGGGCATCGCCTGCGCTTCATCGAGGAGCCGCCGCAGCAGCGCGACGTTGTGCGCGCTGTCGAGCCGCACGCCGCGCATCTGCATGTCGACGACGAGCACCGAGTCCGGGTCGTATCCCAGGTCTAATTGCTGCACATTCCGCAATGAGCGGACGAACAGACCGGCGCCGACCAGCAGCACCACGGACAGGGCGCCCTGGAGCAACAGCAACGCCACCCGCGTGCGGGACCGATGCACCGCACCCTCGCGCGTGCCCGCCTTCAGGTCGCGCGTGAGATCGGCACGCCCGGTCTGGAAGATCGGAGCGAGGCCGGTGAGGAGCCCCGCCAGCAGCGCGGCCACGCCGGCGAACACCAGGGTGCGTGGATCGGTCACCACGGCGGCGCCGGACGTATCCGTCAGGAGCTCGGCACGCAACACGGCGCCCCCCCATTGCGCGACGAGCACGCCTGCAGCTCCACCCAGCAGCGCCAGCACCACGCTCTCGATCAGCAGCTGGGCCGCGAGCCGCCCGCGCCCGACGCCCAGCGCGAGCCGCACCGCGATCTCCCGCCGCCGTCCCAGCGACCGCGCGAGCAGCAGGTTCGCAACGTTGGCGCATGCGATCAGCCACACCACGAGCGCCACACCGGTGATCCAGGTGGCCACTTTGGTCTCGCTCGACTCGTTGGGGCCGCGCTCCTGCAGCACCGACGCCGCGATCGCATGGGGATGCTGCTGCTCCAGCGGCGTGCTCCTCGAGTTCGCGGCGTCTTCGGCCGCGTAGCTCCGGACGTACGCCGCGGTGAGGTCGGCGTCGGCGGCGGCCAGACTGACTCCCGGGTTGCGCGCCACGAGCATGGACGCCCAGGTCCAGTGATACGTCGACCACCACGACTCGCCGCGCAGGCGCAGGTTCGCGCCCAGCTCGCCGCCGTAGGCCGTGATCGGGACGTAGGCCGCCGGCGGCTGGCCGGGCCAGAGCCCGGCGAACCCGCGCGGCGCCACGCCGATGATGGTGTAGAGCGTGGCGCCGATCCGGAGCGTCTGGCCGAGGACATCGCGGTGCCCGCCGAATCGGGTCTGCCAGAATCCGTAGCCCAGGACGGCCACCGGCGTGCCGCTGGGCGGCGTATCCTCGGTCGCGGTGAAATAGCGCCCCAGTGCGGGCGCGGCATCGAAGAAGCCGAAGAAGCCTGCGCTCACCGCGCCCACCTGCATCTCGCGGCCCTCGGTCCCCACGCCGATCGCGAGCTTGCGCTCGGTGAACTCGGCGGTCCGGGCGAACGACCGGGTCCAGCGGGTGAGATCCAGAAAGCGCTGGTACTGCACGCCGTCGCCTACGAACTCCTTCCCCCGGTACGAGCGGGCGAGATTGACGCGGTGGACGAGCGCGGGATCGCGGAGCAGCGGCGGCGGGCGGAACAGCAGCCGGTCGACCACCGAGAACATCGCGGCGTTGGCGCCGATCCCCAGGGCGAGGGTGAGGACGACGGCGACGGTGAATCCCGGCCGGGCCACGAGGCCGCGAACCGCGTAGCGCAGGTCCTGGATGAACGCGTCCCAGCGCGCGTGGGAGGTCGAGCTCACGTTCCTTCGATGCGGGAGCCGCGGAAAGGGTTGCGCATCGGTTTAGTTCGACGCCACCTGGTACTGCTCCAGCTTCGCGTCGGGCATCTCGAAGGTCCAGACCCGGAGGGACCGCTCGGCGAACGTCACCCGATAGACCCGGAGCACCATCCCGCCCCGGAGCTGCTGCGCGACCTGGAGGAACGCCTGGGGGGCTCCGAGCGGCCCGAGGCTGGCGGCGAAATCCGCCACCGCCTGCCCGCTGAAGTAGGCGTTCGCGTTCGCGGTGAACAGCGAGCGGTCGATCGTGCCATGCTGCAACCCTTCGAAGATGGCGCGCGCTCGGTCCGTGCGGCTGCTCGTGTTCGCGTCTTCCGAGGTGAACAGCACCCCCCCGACGCGTCGCGCGATGATTCCGGTCGCGTTCACGGCGTCCTGATTCACCAGGACGATGACGGCGGCGTGATCGTCGGGGTAGACGAGGTTGGTCGCCGTGAATCCCGACACCTCGCCCCCGTGGGAGATCAGGCGGCGTTCCCCGTCCATTCCCACGTTGACTCCCAGCCCGTAGCCGGTCCCCGCCCCGCTCTTCAAGAGCGTCTCCGTCTCCAGCGCCTGGTACGACGCGGGCGCCAGCAGACTCCGGTTCATGAGCGCGATGTCCCACTTGGCCAGGTCCGCCGCGGTCATGGCCAGCTCTCCGGCCGCAAACAGCCACCCTTTGCCTTCTTTCGGCGCCGGACGCAACGGCCCCAGCGCGTACTGCATGTAACCCGTCGGGTCCGACTGCGGGAGCCGGCCCAGATCGATGTTGACCACGCTCTGCATGCCGAGCGGAGCGAGGATCCGCGTGCGCAGGAATTCGACGAACGGCATCCCGCTCACCCGCTCCACGATGAGCCCCGCCATCACGTAGTTCGTGTTGCTGTACTGCCACCGCGTCCCGGGCTCGAAATCCAGTGGCTTTTTCGCCCACCCGTTCAGGATGCCCGCCGCGCCGATCGAGTCGAGCATGAACGGCGGCACGTAGTCCTGGGGCCAATAATCCTGATAGCCCGATGTGTGGGACAGGAGTTGGCGGATGGTGACCTCACGCGCTCGCGTGACGTCGGGCAGGAACCGGGACACCGGGTCGTCGAGCGAGAGCTTCCCGTCCTGCTGCAGCAGCAGGATCGCCGCCGCGGCGAACTGCTTGCTGATCGAGCCGATGCTGTAGCGCATGTCCGGCCGGGCGGGGACCATGGGGGCGAGCTGCGCCGCACCGTAGGCTTGGGTGTACGCCAACCGGCCGTCCTGAACCACCGCCACCGAGGCGCTGGGGACGCCGGTGCTCTGCAGCACCTGGCGGACGATGGAATCGACCCTCGTCCCGAGTGGGGTCTGTACCGGGAGCGGCCGGGCGTCGGCCTGTTGCGATCGTACGGATTTCGTCAGAACCAGCATCGCGAGTACCCAGATAACCGAGGCTCTCATGTGCGTCTCCTTCCGGGGCTCACGTTGGCACGCCATTCTTCATTCCCATGACCACCTCGACTCTTCGGCTCACGCTCGTCGCGGCGCTGTTCGTCCCGCGCGCGGGCCTCGCGCAACAACCCACCGCGCCCCCGGTGCAGACGTCGGTGCCGGTCCGCGCCGGCATCCGGGATACCTCTCCGTTCCGCGTCCTGGAGACCGACCCGCCCAATGTATATCGCTCGGCATCGGGCGCGCCGGGACCGTCGTACTGGCAGCAGCGGGCGGACTATGCGATCCGCGCCTCGCTCGACACCGCGAACCATACGATCCGCGGCGAGGAAACGATCCGCTACACGAACAACTCTCCCGACACGCTCCGCTTCGTCTGGCTCCAGCTCGACATGAACGCCGGATCTCCCGACACCCGCTTCGCGCCGCTGGCAAACCCGTTGGCGCGTCAGGAGCCCGGCTTCCGCGCGGGTGCCACGATCGAGCGCATCGCCGCGCTGCGGCCCGCGACACCCGGCGCGCGGGCGGCATCCACCGCCCTCACCTGGCGCCTCAACAGCACGATGCTGCGCGTCGACCTCGACCGGCCGCTGGCTCCCCACGGCGCCGTCTCCCTGGCCGTCACCTGGCACCACCAGATCCCGCGCAACGGGCGCACCGGGCGGCAGCAGTTCCCCCAGGGCTGGCTGTATCAGGTGGCCCAATGGTATCCGCGCTTGGCCGTCTATGACGACGTGCGCGGGTGGAACACCGACCAGTACATCGGCTCGAGCGAGTTCTACCTCGAGTACGGCGACTTCGACGTGACCCTGACGCTGCCCGCGGGTTACACCGTGGCCGGCACCGGAGTCCTGCGCAACCCGCTCGAGGTGCTCCCGGCGAGGATCCGCACCCGGCTGGCGGCGGCGGCGCACGCCGACACGATCGTGCACATCATCACCGCCGACGAGGTCGGCACCCCCGCCCTGCTCCCGGCCGGGGTGGGGGCCTCCCGGTCCTGGCACTTCACGGCGAGCAACGTGCGCGACTTCGCCTGGGGCGCGGCTCCGAACTTCATCTGGGACGCCACCAGCTGGGACGGCATCCTCATGCAGGCCCTTTACCCGCCCACCGTCGCCGACGTCTGGAAAACCGCCGCGGACATGAACCGGCACTCCGTGATGATCCACTCGCGCTGGTTCCACTACCCGTGGCCCACCGCCATCAGCGTCGAAGGGCCGGTCGGGGGTATGGAATACCCGATGATGACCTTCGACAACGCGCAGAGCGAGAAAGAGCTGTACTACACGATCGCACACGAGCACGGGCACGAGTGGTTCCCCATGATCGTCGGCTCGGACGAGCGCCTCTATCCGTGGATGGATGAGGGCTTCAACACGTTCATCGACTGGTTCAGCTTTCGCGACCGCTATCCGGGCGACACGACCCGGATTCAATCGCTCGAATTCGGCTCCATGCGCGCCTACCAGCAGTTTCTGCGCACCTACCGGGGAGTCGAAACGCCGATCCTGGAAACGCAGGACCGTGCCCCGAGCGGATTGATGAGCGGCTGGAACGCCTACGGCAAGCCGGCCGTGGCGCTCCATTTTCTGCGGGAGCAGGTGGTGGACTCGGTGGCCTTCGACGACGCGTTTCGGGAGTACGTGCGCCGCTGGGCGTTCAAGCATCCTCGGCCCGCGGACTTCTTCCGCACGATGGACAACGCGCTGGGCGAGGACCTCTCGTGGTTCTGGCGCGGCTGGTTCCTGCGCTCCGACCACCTCGACCAGGCGGTGGACTCGGTCGTGCAGCGCGACAGCGCCGGTCAGACGCTCACGCGCGTCTTCCTCTCCAACCGCCTCGAGATGGTCGCCCCGGTGGAGCTGCGTCTCGCGTCGAGCGACGGCTCGGCGCGCACAGTCAAGCTGCCGGTCGAGACGTGGCTGCGGGGTCAGCGGACGAGCTTCGCTCTCGTCACACTCACCGCGGCCAAGCCGGTCCGGATCGAGATCGATCCGCGCGGTGTGTATCCGGACGTGGACCGGTCCAACAACGCGTGGGCAGCGCCGGTACCCGGTAGCCCGTAGTCGTAATCGGTAGGCGGTATTCGGTAGGGGCGGTCGGCGACGAGCAGCCGGCGACCGATTACCGAATACCGATTACCGCCTTTCCGACGACGATCAATCCACGAACGCCCAGACCAGATCTCGGCTCTCCCGGTCCATCCGCGCGGGGTCGGACAGGTGATACAGATCGCCGGCCACGTCCCGGATCAGGAGACCCCCGCCGGGCAGCGCGCGGGGCCAGTCGTCGAGCCGCGTCACGAATGTTCGCGGTCCCTGCCGCGTCTCCACGCGCCAGCGCCGGATCTCCACCTCTTCCTCGATCTCGAGCACCCGCGTCACGACCAGCACGAACCCGGCCGCGACCAGCGCCTCCTCGAGCGCACGACGCGAGTGCCGGTCCAGCGCCGCCGGATCGGTCACGAGGGCGAACTCCTCGTCCTCGTGGTCCCGCAGCGACACCAACCGGCCCGGCTCCGACCAGGGGAAGCACCGGCGCACCGACACCGCGCGCTCCGCGCCGTCCCGCGCCGCCCAGAGCTGGCCGTCCGCGCGACGCTCCAGCGTGAGACTGGTGTCGGACTGGACCGGCGTTTCGTTGAACAAGACTGTGGTCATGTGACCTCCTCAGGTGTCGGGTGTCAGGTGCCGGGTGTCAGGGGTGAAGGGCGGGGACCCTAACACCTGGCACCTGCCTCAAGCCAGCTGCAGCTGCAGCTCGTACAACTTTCGATACCGCCCATCAGCCCGATCCAGCAGTTCCCGATGGGTGCCGGCTTCGGCCAGACGACCGTCCTCGATCACGAACAGTCGCGAGGCCTTGCGCAGGGTCGAGAGCCGGTGCGCAATCGCGAACACCGTGCGCCCGGCGATCAGCCGCTCCAGCGCCTGCTGGATCTCCCGCTCCGTCTCCGTGTCCACCGCGCTCGTCGCCTCATCGAGGATCAGGACTCGCGGGTCGTGCAGGATCGCCCGCGCGATGGATACGCGCTGGCGCTCCCCGCCCGAGAGCGTGTGTCCCCGCTCCCCCACGACGGTGTCGTAGCCGTGCGGCAGCTTGCACACGAAATCGTGCGCGTTCGCCGCCTGCGCGGCCGCGATCACCTCGTCGAGCGCCGCTCCGGGCAGACCGTACCGGATATTCTCGAGAACCGTCCCATGGAACAGGTACGGATCCTGGAGCACCATGCCGAGCTGACGGCGGAAGTGCCCCGTGTCGAGCTCCCGGAGATCCACGCCGTCGATCCGGATCGTGCCGCCCGTGACGTCGTAAAAGCGCGCGATCAGGTTCACGATCGTCGTCTTGCCGCCTCCCGAGCTCCCCACGAGCCCGATCAGCTCGCCGGGGACGACGTCGAAGCTCACGCCCTTGAGCACCTGCCGGACGCCGTCGTAGGCGAACGTCACGTGCTCGAAGGTGACCCGGCCCGCCACCGGCTCGAGCCGCACCGGGGCCGCGGCCTCCCGCACCTCGGGCTCGGTGTCCAGTACTTCGAACACCCGGTGTGCCGACGTCGTCGCCCGATTCATCGTCCGCGCCATCTGGCCGATGATCTCGATCGGCGCCACGAACATCGTGGTGTAGAGCAGGAAC
>JBGPIW010000013.1:0-16424 GCA_041485045.1 Gemmatimonadota bacterium
GCGAGCTCGCGCGCGAACGACTCGGCCGAGATGTCGTAGCTCCCGACCTGCCGGCCGATCAGGGGATGCGGAAACTCGATCGTCACCGTCAGCTGCAGGCGCTTGCTCGGAGCGACCAGGTACGTGGCGTCGCCTTCGGTCACCGTGAACGGGGCCTGCACCGTGAGCATCGTCGGCTGGCCCGGGCCATCGACCTCGACCGGCCGTGCCTCGGCGAGGGCGGCGAAATAGGGCGCGACGCTGCCATCGAGGATCGGCGGCTCCGGGCCGGACAGGTCGACCAGCAGGTCGTCGATCTCGTGCGCCGCCACGGCGGCCAGGAGATGCTCCACCGTGTGGATCGTCACGGCGCCGTGGCCGATGGCGGTACGGCGCTCGAGCGCCGCCACTTCCGACAGCCGCGCCGGGACCTCAGGGGCGCCGTCCAGGTCGGTGCGCCGGAAGACCACGCCCGAGCCGGACGGCGCCGGCCGGAACGTGGCTCGCGTTGCGGCTCCCGTGTGCAGGCCGGTGCCCGTCACCGCGGACTCCTGGGCGATGCTGCGTCGCTTAGAGGGCGTCGTCATCGGTCGACTGCAGGAGTCCTTCGAGGTGGGCAGCGTGCGGCGTCAGGCGATACAGCGCCGCGACGGCCCGTAGCACCTCCCGATACGGCCGGGCGGGTGTGCCCCACACCGTGGCCCCGGGGTCGATGTCGCCGATCACTCCGGCCTGCACCAGGACACGCGCGCCCCGGCCGATGGTCACATGGTCGGTCACCCCGACCTCACCTCCGATAATCACGTCGTCCTCGACCCGGCTCGAGCCGGCGATCCCGGCGAGCGCCAGGATGAGGCACCGCTTGCCCACGTGTACGTTGTGGGCGATGTGTACGAGGTTGTCGAGCTTCGTGCCGTCGTCGATCACCGTGTCGTCCACGCTGCCACGGTCCACGCAGCTGTTCGCTCCGATTTCCACATCGTCTCCGATCACGCACCGCCCCACGTGAGGGATCTTGCGATGCGGCGCGCCGTCCCGCCCGGGGATGAACCCGAAACCGTCGCTCCCCAGCCGGACCCCGCTGTGCAGGACCGCCCTTCGCCCCACACTCGTCCCCGGGTAGCAGGTGACCTGCGGATACAGCTCCGAATCGTCGCCGATCGACACGCCGTCGCCGATGACGCAGTTCGCGCCGATGCGCACGTTCCGGCCCAGGCGAACGTCCGGCCCGAGCACGACGTGCGGGCCGATCGCCACCGGATCGTCCCAGGTTGCCCCCGGCCCCACGACCGCGGTCGCGTGAACGCCGGCGCTCCAGGCCGGCGCCGGATACAGCACGCCGAGCACCGTCACCAGCGCGGCATGGGGATCCGGTACGATGATACGGGTGGCGTCTCCGGCGGGCTCTGCGGCGTACGCCTCCACACAGAGCACGATCGAGGCGCGCGACCGCTCAAGGTAGGGGAGGTAGCGGGGACTGGCAAGAAACGAGAGGTCGCCGGGACCGGCCCGCTCGAGAGGGGCGATCGCGGCGACCTGGACGTCCGGATGACCGATGAGCCGGCCGCCCGTGAGCGCGGCGACCTCCGCAGCCGACAGGGCTCGCCGCGGTGCGGCGCTCACCGTGCGCTCAGGGTCCCGACTGGCGCAGACGGCCGATGACCTTCGACGTCAGGTTCAGAGCTGGATCGGCCGCCACGATGCCGGTCCCCTGCGCATCGCCGTCGAAGATGAAGGCGTAGTTCCCTTCGGCCCGGATCCCCTGAATGATCGTGTTGATGCGCGCCTGGAACGGCCCGAGCAGCTCCTGGTTGCGGGCGCGCGCCCGCGAGTCGAGCTCGCTGGACCGCTGGGTCATCCGGTCCTGCATCGTCTGCAGCTCACGGCGCCGGGCGTCCTTGGCCGCCGGCGAGAGGGCGATCGACGCCTGGTCGAAGGCCTGCACGGCCGAGTCCAGCTGCTGCTGGAGCTTCTGCACCTCGTCTCGCATCCCCTGAAACTCGCGGTAGAAGGTGGACTCCGCCGCCGCGTAGCCGGGCGTGCTGTCGAGAATCGTCCGCGAGCTGATGAAGGCCAGCCGCGGCGTTGCCGACGCCTGGGCGCTCGGTCGAGGCGCCGGCGCGGGAGGATTCTGGGCCGCCGCCGGAAGCGCCAGGCCAGCCGAGAGACACGCGAGGACTACCCGCCGCATAACCACTCCGTCGATAAGGGGCATCAGAAGAAATTGCCGAGTTTGAAGTGCAGTTTCCAGCTTGGCGCCGGACGGCCCGCCGCATCGACCTTGTCGAAACCGTACGCCCAGTCGAGACCGAGCGGTCCGAGCGGGGAGATGACGTCGAGCCCGATGCCCGCGCCGCGGAACAGGCGCGTGGGATTCCAGTCCACCGCGCGGGCCCAGAGATTCCCCGCATCGAAGAAGGCGTTGACATAGAACATCTGCGACAACCGCAGACCCACCTCCCCCGTCATGAGGAAGAAGGACTTCCCGAAGGCACTCGGCGCGGCACCCCTCGAGTTGGCGAGGGGGTCGTACCCTTGCGGCGTGACCGAGAACTCGTCATAGCCACGTAGCGGGATGCCGTACTGGGTGCCGCCCATGCTGAACAGCTGATCGAAGAACGGAGAGTTGCCGAACACCAGGCCCGAGCGCGCCGACAGGCCCAGCACCACCAGCATCGGATTCCCGCCGCCCTGCCCCCCCCCCAGCTGACCCAGCGGCGTGTACCAGTGTCCCTCCAGGTCCAGCCGCTGGAAGCTCCCATCGCCGCCCAGCACGCCGCCGCTGTGGGACACGCCCACCGAGGCCATCGCGCCGCCCGTGGGAAAGGGGAGGTTGATCCGGTTATCGCGCAGGACCGAGACGCCCAGCGTGGACCGGACACAGTTGCGGCAGTTGAAGACCGAACTGAACGCCTGGTTGGACGCCGAGCCGGTGACGGTTTGCTCGTCCAGGCTGTAGGACACGAACAGGCGGGCATAGCGATCGTGGAACGCGGGGAAGCCGAACTGCAAACTTGCGCCGCGTCGCCGTACCTGGCCGAGATCCGCAATGTTGTACCGCAGCCGCGTATTGTGGGCGCCGAGTGTCCCCGAGATGCGCGACTCCCGGATCCCCGGGTCGGTGAACGAGATGTCGAAATCGTTGATGTTCTTCCCGAACTGCCACTGGAACTTGCCGCGTTTGCCCTGCCCGAACAGGTTCGGCTCTTCCAATCCCAGGAACCCGCCCAGGCCCGTGCCCTGCCCCACCGACGCCCCGAAGTTGACGTTCCCCGTGCGCTTCTCGCTCACGTGGAACACGACGTCGATGTCGCCTTGCTCGTTGGCTTGGGGCGTCTCAGGCGGCGGCAGCGGCTGGTTGAAAAACCCGAGGTTGGAAATGTTCTGGTAGGAGCGGAGCAGCGCGTCCTGGCGGAAGACGTCGCCCGGCAGCAGCACGATCTGATCGCGGATGACGCGCTCGTGCGTGACGTCGTTGCCCACGATCTCGATCTTGTTGACGATGGCCGGCTGGCCCTCGTTGATCACCCAGCGCAGATCTACGACCGGCTTGCGATCGGCGCCGGTCCGGCGGATCACGTCGGGCCGGACCTGCGTATAGATGTATCCTTCGTTGTGATAGAGCGTATAGAGTCCCGTTGTGGCCTCGTCCCAGCGCGCCGCACTGAACACCGCCGGTCCGTGGGTCGTCCCGCCCAATCCGAGCAGGCCGGTCCGTTGCTCCCCTTTGAACGGGAAGAGCTGCTGCAAGTCGGTGGTAGAGAAGCGCCGGTTGCCGACGATCTCGAAGGTGCCCACATGGTAGGGCTCGCCCTCGCTCACGCGCAGCACGAGGTCGGCCTTGCCACTCGAATCGTTGACCACCAGAGTATCACCGAGCACCTGGAAGTCCACGAACCCGTGCTGGCCGTAGTACTTGGGCAGCCGCTCTTGCATGTCGGCCCGCAGCTTCTCGTCGTCGTATTCCCCTTTGCGCCACCACCAGAACCCCTCGGGTCGGGTGGCCATGTGCGACACGATGTCGGCATCGGAGAAATGCGTGTTGCCGTCGACGCTCACTCGCGCGATGGCGACGCGGCGGCCTTCGGAAACGTCGAACACGAGGCGGATGCGGGACGAGTCGGCCTCGTAGATGGGGATCGTCTTGACTGCGGCCAGGTAATAGCCGCGCGCCCGGTACAGCGAGTCGATCCGGCCGCGCGCGCGCGCCACCGCCGCCGGGTCGTAGGGGCGCCCTTCCGACAGCACGACCTTAGAGCGGACCGATCCCTCCCCGAGCCGGGTCACGCCGCGCACGGTCCAGTGGAGGAGGATGGGCCGCTCCCGCACCCGGATGATCAGAATCTGGAGGCCGCCGGTCGTATCCTGATCGACCCGCACGTCGTCGAACTGCCCGGACGCATACAGCGCCCGGACCGCCCGCTGAATGTCGCGATACGTAGTGAACCGGCCCGGCACGAGTCCGGCGGTTTGCAGAATGACGGCGGGAGCGACTCGCTTCTGACCGACGGTGCGGACCGAATCCGGGCGGCCCCCCGGTGCCTGCTCCTGGGCCGAAGCCCGGGCGGGGACCAGGAGGACCGCGAGGACGGCGACCGACGGCAGGAGCCGGCGGATCACGCCTTCGTGCCGGAGAGCGCGCGGAACGCCAGGCGCTCCTTGTCGGGGGCCACGTCGACTTCGATCTCGTCCCCCCGCGCGAACTCGGCGACCAGGATCTTCTCCGACAACGGATCCTCGACGTATTTCTGAATGGCGCGCTTCAACGGCCGCGCTCCATAGTGTTCGTCGTAGCCGTGGTCCACGAGAAAGTCGTTTGCGGCCTGCGTGAGCCGGAGCGTCAGCTCTTCGTCGCCGAGCCGTTTCTGGACGTCGCGCAGAATGATGGTCACGATCTGCGCGATGTGATCGCGCGTCAGCGGGTGGAACACGATCACGTCGTCGAGGCGGTTCAGGAATTCGGGGTTGAACACCTTGCCGATTTCCTCCTTCACCTTCTCCGCCATCCGCTCGAAGTCCCCTTTCACGTCGCCTTGGGCGAACCCCAGCGTCCGTCCCTTGAGCATGTCGCGGGCGCCGACGTTCGACGTCATGATGACGACGGTGTTCTTGAAGTCGATCATCCGGCCGTAGTTGTCGGTCAGGTGGCCCTCGTCGAGCACCTGCAGGAGGATGTTGAACACATCCGGATGCGCCTTCTCGATCTCATCCAGCAGCACGACCGAATAGGGTTTGCGGCGCACGGCCTTGGTGAGCGCCCCGGAGTCCTCGTAGCCCACGTACCCCGGAGGCGCGCCGATGAGCCGGCTCACGGAAAACTTCTCCATGTACTCGGACATGTCCACCCGGATCAGGGCGGTGGAATCGGCGAACAGGAAGCGGGCGAGCGCCCGCGCCAGCTCGGTCTTGCCCACGCCCGTCGGACCGCTGAATACGAACGACCCGATCGGCCGCTTGGGATCCTTCAGGCCAGCGCGGCTGCGGCGGATCGCGCGCGAGATGACGGTGATCGCCTCGTTCTGGCCCACCACGCTCTCGTGCAGCTCGTCTTCCATCCGCAGCAGACGGGCCGTCTCCGCTTCCTGCAGCCGTGTGACCGGGATTCCGGTCCAGCGCGACACGATGAACGCGACCTGCTCCTCGCCGATCGTCGGCCGACGGGTCTGCCGCTCGCGCTCCCATTCGTCCTGCTTACGCCGGATCTCGCTCTGCAGCTCTCGCTCCGAGTCGCGGAGCGCCGCGGCGCGCTCGAAATTCTGGTCGCGCACCGCGTTTTCCTTGTCCCGGCTGATCTGCTCCAGCTTGTCCTTCAGCTCGGCCACTTCGGGCGGCGGCACCTGCGTCGCGAGGCGCGCCCGGGCCCCCGCTTCGTCGATCACGTCGATCGCCTTGTCCGGCAGGAACCGGTCGGTGATGTAGCGCTCGGAGAGCTTCGCGGCCGCGTCGAGCGTCAGATCGGGAATCACCACTCGGTGGTGATCCTCGTAGCGCTTGCGCAGGCCCTTCAGGATTTCGATCGTCTCGTCGACGGTCGGCGGATCCACGATCACCGTCTGGAACCGCCGCTCGAGCGCCCCGTCCTTTTCTATGTACTTGCGGTATTCGTTGAGCGTCGACGCGCCGACGCACTGCAGCTCGCCGCGCGCCAGCGCGGGCTTGAGCATGTTGGACGCGTCCACCGCGCCCTCCGCCGCGCCGGCACCCACCAGCGTATGCAGCTCATCGATGAAGAGAATGATGCTGCGGTTCTGGGCGATTTCGTTGATCACCGCTTTGAGCCGCTCCTCGAACTGGCCGCGGTATTTCGTCCCCGCGATCACGGCCGCCATATCGAGCGACAGCACGCGGTGGTCCTTCAGCGCATCGGGGCACTGGCCGTTGGCGATCAGCTGAGCGAGACCTTCGACGATCGCCGTCTTGCCGACGCCCGGCTCCCCGATCAGCACCGGATTGTTCTTCTTGCGGCGCGACAGGATCTCCATGACGCGCTCGATTTCCTTTTGTCGACCGATCGTGGGATCGAGCGTCCCGTCGGCGGCGAGCTGCGTCAAATCGCGGCAGAAATGGTCCAGCGCCGGCGTCTTGGACTTCTTCTCGCTCTTCGGGCTCGGGGCCGGGGCGCCGGTCGTGCCGCTCGGAGCCGCCGACGGCATCTCGCTGCCCAGCAGGCGGAGCGTTTCCGCCCGGGCCTGCTCCAGATTCACGCCCGCATCGGTGAGCACCTGCGCGGCGATGCCCTTCTCCTCACGCAACAGCCCAAGCAGGAGGTGCTCGGTGCCGACGTAGGAGTGATTCAGCTCGCGCGCCTCGCTCATCGCGAGCTCCAGCACCTTCTTGGCGCGCGACGTGTACGGGAGATCGGGCCCGGCGGCCGCGGCCGCTTTGCCCTTCTTTACCGTCTCTTCGATTTTCTGCTGGATCTCTTCGAGATCGACGTTGAGGTTGGTGAGGACCGCCGCCGCGACCCCCTCTCCCTCACGGATCAGACCGAGCAGGATGTGCTCCGTCCCCACGTATTCGTGGTGCAGACGCGCAGCCTCTTCCCGCGCCATCTGGAGGACTTTGCGAACGCGATCCGTGAAGTTGTAGCCGTTCATCGTTCTTCCTGCCTTAGGTGGTCTCGGCGCCCAGCAGCTGTCGGACGTACGACGCTCGCGTGGCGCGTTCTTCGGTGTCGCTGAGCGGCCGTCCTTCCATCGCCGCCAGGTGTGCGGGTTGCGTGTGGATGAGCAGCTTGTTGAGCGTGTATACACTTAAGCCGGAGATCAGATTCAGCCCGACCCCGAGCCGCACCCCGCTCAACAGATTCATCGTCTCTTCGAACGACAGCGTGCGCGCATACCGCAACAGCCCATACGCCCGCCACACTTTGTCTTCCACCGTTCCCGCTGCCGTCTTCAGCAGCACGTCCCGTGCCTGATCTTCGTACTCGATCACCTGACGCACGATCCGACCCAGATGATCCAGCAACTCGGTTTCGGCCTTCCCCAGCGTCGTCTGATTGGACAGCTGAAAGAAATTGCCGACGACTTCGCTGCCTTCCCCGTACAGGCCCCGAAAAGTGAGGCCAACTTGCGTGAGCCCCTGCAACACCTTGCCGATTTCCTTGGTTAAGACCAAACCCGGCAAGTGGATAAGCACGCTGGCCCGCAGGCCGGTGCCGGCGTTGGTGGGGCAGGAAGTAAGATAGCCAAACTCGGAATGAAACGCGAACGGAAGCAGCCGGCCCAGCTCGCTATCTACCGATTCCAGCGTTGCATACGCGTTGTCCAGATCGAAACCGGACAACATCGCCTGCAGCCGCAGATGGTCCTCTTCATTCACCATGACGCCGGCGGGCGCGTCGACCAGGACCGCGGCCCCGGCGCGCGGCTTGGCTGGATCCCCCTCCAGGGCGGCCAACTCCTTGCTGACCAGGTGGCGCTCGTGCAGCAGTTGGCGGTCAGGGCGCTCCAGCTCGTCGAGCGGCAGCACGACGGCCCGCGGCAACCGCTCGCTCGCGCGGGCGGCGTCGGTGACCCGGGCGAGCACGGCGCGGCGATCGGCATCGGTGGCGCGCAAGCTGAAAGGGTGGCCAACCAGATTCCGGGCCAGCCGGATCCGCGTCGACAGCACGATCTGGGGATTCGGCCCGGAGGCGTGGAGCCAGCCCAGCCCGCCGTCGGGAAGCAGTGAGAGGTCGATCATTCGAGGACGCGGATCTGATCGCGCAGCTCGGCCGCGCGCTCGAAGTTCTCGCTTTCCACCGCCCGGCGCAGCTTGTCGCGCAGCTCCAGCAGCTCGCTCACCGCGCTCGCCTCGCCGTCCCCCCCCGGCGCGACGTAGCGCTCGCCGACGTGCTGGCTGGAGCCATGGAGCCGCCGCAGCAGGTCCCGCAGGTGCTCGGCGAACGCCTGGTAGCACTGGGCGCAGCCCAGGCGGCCGCTGTCGCGGAAATCCCGCAACGTGGCGCCGCAGCTCGGGCACCGGATGGTATCCGCGGGGACGGGCAGGTTGGTGCCCTTCCCCATGGCGGAGAGGAATGTGCCGAGCGTGGACTTGAGGACCGTGGTGCCGGTCTCGATGCCCTTTTCCTGGGCGCACTGCTCGCACAGATGGAGCGTAACCTTGGTGTCGTGCTCCACCTGCGTCAGGTTGATGACCGCATCGCGTTCCTTGCAGTTGTCGCAGCGCATCAAGGTATCGCGTCCACCGATCGTACCGGCACGAGCCGCCCATCCTCCAGCCAGAGAATCCGGTCGGCGCGGGCGGCCAGCTGGCGATTGTGCGTGACGATGACGATCGCCGTTTCGAATTCGCGCGCCAGACGGAACAGCAGCTCATGCAGGCGCTCGCTCGAGGCGTGATCGAGATTCCCCGACGGCTCGTCGGCCAGGACGAGGCTCGGATCGTGCACCAGCGCCCGCGCGACAGCGCATCGCTGCTGCTCGCCTCCCGACAGCTCGGCCGGCCGGTGCGTCATCCGCCCCGCCAGCCCGACCGTCGACAGCTTCTCCTCCGCCCGCGAGCGGGCGTCCCGCTCCGTCACGCCCCCAATCAACAGGGGCATCATCACGTTCTCCAAAGCGCTGAACTCGCGCAAGAGATGATGGAACTGGAAGACGAATCCGAGCTTCCGATTGCGCAGCTCGGCCAGCCCCGCAGGACCCAAATCGGCGTACCGCGACCCTTCCAGCCAGACGTCTCCAGCGGAGGGACGGTCCAGCGCCCCGAGCAGGTGCAGCAGCGTGCTCTTCCCGGCGCCAGACGCGCCCACGACGGCGATGACCTCGCCGCGGTGCACGTCCAGATCGATGCTCCGCAGCACTTCGAGCGGGCGGCCGTCCCCGCCAGCGAACACCTTGCGGATGGCGCGTGCCTCGAGCAGGGCCGTCATTCGTAACGGATCGCCGGTACGGGATCGAGCCGGGCCGCCTGCAACGCCGGGTAGAGCGGCGCCAGCGTCGCCACGAGCAGGCTCGCGAAGATCACGAACAGCACGTCCAGCGGCTGGGTGTGCACCGGCAGGTGGTCGATGAAGTAGATCGAGGGATCGATGCGGATCCACTGGCCGCGGTCGATCACCGCCCCCGCCGCGACACCCAGCCCCGCTCCGAGCAGCGTCCCCCCCAGACCGATCAGCACGCCCTGAGCGAGAAACACGCGGCGGACGGCCGCGCGGTGCAGCCCCATGGCGAGCAGGATGCCGATCTCGCGGGTCTTGTCGCGCACCACCATCGTCAACGTGCCCACCACGTTGAAGGCGGACACGATGCAGATCAGGAACACGACGAACCCCATCGCGAGCTTCTCCAGCTTGAGCGCGGAGAACAGCGAGGAGTTCTGGGATTGCCAGTCCACGACGCGGTAGGGATACCCAAGACGGTTTTCGAGATCCTGGCCGAAGCGCTGCGCGTTCCAGGGATCGGCGAGGCGCACCTCTACCCCCGTCACGGCGCTGTCGAGCCCCGCGAAGCGCTGGGCCGTCGCGCGATCAATCACCACGTAGGAGTTGTCGTACTCGAACATGCCGGTGTCAAACAACCCCGTGACCTCGAAGCGGTGGAACCGCGGCACGTACGCGCCCACGCTGGGGTTGAACCGCGTGCCGGCGAACGCCACCAACGTCACCACGTCGCCCGGAAAGGCGGACATCTTGCTCGCCAGGCGCGTCCCCAGGACGATCCCCGCCTCCACGTCGCGTCGCGTGGTGCGAAAACGCAGGTCCCCGCGGGTGAAGTGGCGCGCCAGGGTGGTGACGGCGCGCGACCCGGTGTCGGGGTCGATCCCGAACACGACGACACCTTCGGCGTAATCGTGCCCGGCGGTGATGCCGGCTTGCGTAATCACGAACGGAGCCGCGGACACGACTCCCGGCACGCGGCGCACCTGTGCCAGCACCGTCGGCCACCCGTCCAGCCGCAGGCCTTCGCCGTAGGTCAGGACGCGCAGGTGCGGGCTCGCCACCAGAATCTTGTCCCGCAGATCCGCCTGCAGCCCGTTCATCACGCCGAGCACGATCACGAGCGCCATAACGCCGACCGTGACCCCTCCCACCGCGATCACGGTGATCAAGGACAGCAGGCGGGACACGCGGCGGCTGCGCAGGTAGCGCACGGCGAGATGGGACTCGAGCCGCGACGGCCAATTGACCCAAATGAACGCCGACAACCCGACGCCCAGCAGCGCCAGGATCACGACCACCACGATCGCGCGGACGCTCATTCGGGCCGCAGCATGGGAAACAGGATGACGTCGCGGATGGTCGGCCGGTCGGCGAGCACCATCATGAGGCGGTCGAGACCCAGCCCCACGCCACCGGTCGGCGGCATGCCGTACTCGAGGGCGCGCAGGAAGTCCTCGTCCAGCGGCTGCGCCTCCGCGTCCCCGGCGGCGCGAAACCGTGCTTGCTCTTCGAACCGCCGCCGCTGTTCGTCGGGGTCGTTCAGCTCGCTGAAGGCGTTGGCGAATTCCCTCCCCAGCATGAACAGCTCCCAGCGCTCCACGCGGCTCGGATCATCCCGCTTCCGCTTGGCGAGCGGTGAGAGCGCCACGGGATAGTCGAGGACGAAGGTCGGCTGCACGAGGGTGGGCTCGACGAACGTCTTGAATACTTCGTCCAGCAGCTTCGCGCCCGTCAGCGAATCGCCGTCGACCATGCTGCGGCGCCGCAGCGCAGCGCGCAGCTCCGCCTGGCCCGCGGCCGCCACATCCACGCCGGCCGTATCCTGCACCAGGGTGTTGAAGTCTCTCCGGGCGAACGGTCGCGCGAACGACAGGGTCGTGCCGTGGCGCTCGAGGGCCGGCGCGCCGAACAGCTCCGTCACCATGCCGGCGAGCATGGCCTCGGTGAGGTCCGCCATCTGCCGGTAGTCGGCGTAGGCCTCGTACCATTCCACCATCGTGAATTCCGGGTTGTGCCAGCGATCGAGTCCCTCGTTGCGAAAATCGTGGCCGATCTCATAGACCTTCTCCAACCCGCCCACGACGCAACGCTTGAGATACAGCTCGTCGGCGATCCGCAGGTAAAAGGTCGCGTCCAGCGCTTCATAGTGGGTGGTGAACGGCCGGGCTGCCGCCCCCCCGTATTGCGGCTGGAGCACCGGCGTCTCGACCTCGAGATACCCGAGCGCGTCGAGGAACCGCCGGATGTAGCTCACCGCCCGTCCTCGCAGCCGGAAGACCTGTCGGACGTCGGGGTGGACCGCGAGATCCGCATACCGCTGGCGCGAGCGCAGCTCCGGATCCACCAGCGCCCCGTGCAACACCCCCTGCTCGTCCAACTTGCCGCGCGGCAGCGCGCGCAGCGATTTGGTGAGCACCGTCACGCGTTCCACCCGCACCGTGATCTCTCCCGTGCGGGTGCGGAACAGCGGCCCTTCCACACCGATGATGTCATCCTGGTCCAGCAGCCCTACGACATCGTACATCTCGGGGCCCAGGACATCGAGCTTGCAGTACACCTGGATGCGGCCCGAGGCATCCTCGAGGTGGGCGAACGTGGTCTTGCCGTGCGAGCGCGTGGGTCCCAGCCGACCGGCCAGCCGCTGCACGGTTTCGTCCCCTTCGCGGAAGCCGTCGATCGCCGCCTGTGCAGTGGTGGTCCGCGCGAATTCGTAGGCGAACGGCGTGATGCCACGCTTCACGAGCTCCGCCAGCTTGTCGCGCCGGGCCGCTTCCGCCGCGCTCGTCACGCCGCCTTGCTCCCGAAACGCTTCAGGAAGGCCTCAATGAAGGGATCGAGGTCCCCATCCATCACCTTCTGCACGTCCCCGACTTTCATTTCTGTCCGGTGATCGTTGACCATCGTATAGGGTTGGAATACGTAGGAGCGGATCTGATTCCCCCACGCGATGTCGGTCTTCAGCTTGTCGACTTCGGCCTTCTTGGCCGCCTGCTCCTCCACCGCGCGCTCGTACAGCCGGGCCTTCAACATCTTGAGCGCGGTCCCCTTGTTCTTGAACTGGCTGCGCTCGTTCTGGCATGCCACCACGATCCCGCTCGGGAGATGGGTGATCCGTACCGCGGACGACGTCTTGTTGACGTGCTGCCCGCCCTTGCCCGACGCCCGATACACGTCGATGCGAAGATCGTCCTCCTTGATATCGATCTGGATGTCGTCATCCACCACGGGATAGACGAACACCGAGGCGAACGACGTGTGGCGCCGCGATTGGGCGTCGAACGGGGAGATGCGCACCAGCCGGTGGACCCCGATCTCCGCCCGCAGCAGTCCGTACGCGTACTGGCCGCGGATTTCCAACTCGGCCCGCTTGATGCCCGCCTCTTCCCCCGGCTCGAGGTCCAACAGCTCGACCGCGAACCCGCGCCGCTCGGCCCACCGGGTGTACATCCGCACCAGCATCTCGGCCCAGTCCTGCGACTCCGTGCCCCCGGCCCCCGGGTGAATGTGCAGTAAGGCATCCCGCGCGTCGTCCGGTCCCCGCAACATGTTACGAAGCTCCAGCGCCTCCAAATCCCGGGCGATCTTGTCGCCTTCTTCATCCAACCCACGCTGGAGACCCAGGTCGACATGCGTCTCCGCATCCAGCAGCTCCGCCATCTCGCGGGCCTCCTCCGCGCGCTTGCGCAGCGCGTGGTAGGGCTCGAGCCAGCGTTTCAGCGACTTGACTTCCTCGACTACTTTTTTCGCCCGCTCTTGGTCGCTCCATAAACCGGCATCCGCCATGACCTGTTCCAGCTCGGCCAACCGGGCGGTTTTGGTATCGACGTCAAAGAAAGCTCCGAAGTTCTTGGAGCCTGCGGACGAACTCGACGAAACGATCGGTCAAGGCCACGGAATGATCCTCGGATGCGGGGGCGGTTACGAGATGAGCCGCCCCCCGTGCTCGCCGGGGAGCGGCTCTGACGTGCCGTCAATATCGAGGGTGAGCCCCGGCTTCTCTACCCCGAAGGGCGGTCAGGCCAGCTAAAACAGCTTCTTTCCCCCCGCCAGAATCTCGTTCAGGGCTTCGTTCCAGAACGGGGTGGTCTCCGCCATGTCTCTGCCGACCTGTTCGACGTATTCCAGCCAGCTCTTCTCGATCTCGTCCTTGAACAGCTGCGGCAAGGTCCCGTCCCGGATCCCCTGCTGCCGTTTCTCGGGGTGGTAGACGAGCATGTCGGAAATCAGGGCCCGCGCCAGCCGCCGAGCCTTCTGCTTCGGATCCTGGACGAGAAACGGGTTCACGGGACGTAGCGGCCCCGTCCTGCGAGGTTCCGGTGGGGCCATGGGGGCCGAGGCCACGGGGGCAGGCGATGGGGGCGCCGGCGCGGCGGGCACCGCGAACGGGGCGGAACGCGGCACGGCCGGCTGTGATATCCCCGGCGTCGGCGGAGCGCTGATGGGTGCCGGCGCCCGTGCAGGCGCGAACGGCGCGGGAGCTGCCGGCGCAACCGGAGGAGGCGCTGAGAACGGTGTGACGCGCGGTGGCGCGACCACCGGCGCGGCCACGACCGGTGGGGCGACGGGCGGCGGGCGGAAGACGGGCGGTGCCATCGGCGGCGCGAACGGGCGGAGCGGCGTAACGGCCGGAGGGGCCGGAGCGACCGGAGTCGTCGCGGGAGCCGGGCTCAGGGCCGGAGCCCGATCCGGCCTCGGCGCGGGGACCACGAACGCCGGGCGTCCGAACGGTCCGGGGGTCGGCGCGGGCGCGGGCGGCGCAGGCCGCGCGGGCATTGTCGGCGGCGTGGGGGTGAACACCGGAGCAACCGGAGCAGCGCCCCGGGGCGCCGCGGTCGCCGACGCCATCGCGCCACCACTCATCGCCCCCGCTCCATCGGTCTGCACGGCGAAGACGTTGCCGCACACGGCGCAGCGTGCCCGGACGCCGGAAGCCGGAACCTTGGCCGGGTCGACCCGATAGATGGTTTCGCACGACGTGCAGGTGACGTTCACTGCGACGACCTCGCGCTCGTTCTCGCGTTCGGCTCCACTGCGGTCTGATCGGGGTCGTGGCGACGATCGACCACGAACACCGACCCCGCCTGCGTCTTGGCGTAGCTCTTCATTTCCGTCGCCAGCTCGCTCACCTGCGCCGGGTGCGCGAACCGCCGGTATTCGTTGGTCACGATGCCGATCGACAGCGTCATCAGCGGCACGCGGTGCAGCTGCCCCCGCCGGTCCTTCCCGAAGTAGTAGCCTGCCCGCCGATCCTGCTCGTTGTACTGATACGGGATCAGGGTATCGAACACCGACAGTACCTCGGTGCACACCTCCGAGATATCCGGCACGGGGATGATGAAGATGAAATCATCGCCCCCGATGTGCCCCACGAACCCGCGCCGCTCCACCAAGCCCTTCACCACGTCGTGCAAGATCCGTGACACGAGGTAAATGACCCGGTCCCCGTCATAATAGCTGTAGCGGTCGTTGTATTCCTTGAAGTGGTCGAGGTCGGCGTAACACACCGCGAAGCGCTCCCCGTTCTCCATGCGCCGCCGGATGTCGCGCTCGATCTCCGTCGTGCCGGGGAGCCGCGTGGAGGGATTCACGGCGACGTCGCGCGCCGTCCGGGTCAGGAGCGCGTCGAGCCGGCTCGCCTGCTCGCTCGGCTCGAACAACGGCGTCACGACCTCGTCCGCCCCGGCCGCGAACCACTCCATCACCCGTTCGGTCGTATGGCGCCCGGTCACAGCCACCAGCGGCGCGATCGCCGTGAAGGGGTCCATCTTGAGCCGGCGGCACAACGCTAACCCCTGCGGGCCGGTCGAGTCCGTGTCCACGAGCACCAGGGAGGGCAAGGCCCGCAGCACCATCTGCTCGAGCTCGTCGGGATCGTGCACCGGGACCACCGTCTTCCCGCTGCTCCGCATCCACCGAACCACGAAGTCCGGAACCGGACGGCCAGCTGCGGAAAAGAAGAGGATCGTGGGGCGCGTCCGCAACCGGCACCTCGCGTAAGGGTCGAGCGCGCCTAAACTTACGCCGCGTATGCTCGTGTGTCAAATGAACCAGGCGGCAATCGCCAGAATGGCGTACACCGCCAGCAGCTGCGCGCCCTCAAACCAGTGCGATTCGCCATCGAGGGCGATGACGTTCACGATCAGGGCGGCGAGGCCCAGCGCGACGATTTCGAACGACGTGAACACGAGCTGCATCGGCTGGCCGAGGAGCACTCCAACGAGCACCAGCAGGGGTGCCACGAAGAGTGCGATCTGGGTGCTCGAACCCAGGGCGATCGTGAGGGCGAGATCCGTGTCGCCCTTGCGGGCGGCGACGACGGCTGTGGCGTGCTCGGCAGCGTTGCCGATCAGTGGGATGATCATCAGGCCCAGAAAAATCTCGGACCAGCCCAGATGGACCACGACCTGTTCCGTTGCGTGGACCAGGATCTCGCTTTGGAGCGCGACCAGCACCGTCGCGCCTGCGAGCACCGCGACCGCCCGGCCGGCACGCCCCGTCCCGCCGTCGCTTCCGTGGCCCCCGACACCGAACAGCTCCCGATGCGTGACGAGCGAGAATACCAAGCCGGCCACATAGGTCGCCCCCAGCACGACTGCCACTCCTTCGGACAAGTGGATCGTCGTTGTTTCGTTCGCCGCCGGATGCGTGGCTGCGAACAGGGCCGGCATCACGAGACCCACCACCGCCAACAGCAGCATCGCCGCGCTCATGCCGGCGGCCGTACGGTTGAAGGTGAGCACCGGGCGCCTGGTCCCTCCGGCCACGAGGGACAGGCCCAAGATGAGCAACAGGTTCCCGATGATCGATCCGGTAAGCGACGCCTTGACGAGATCGAGCAGGCCGGCCCGCAAGGCCACGATGGCCAGGATCAGTTCGGCGGCGTTGCCGAAGGTGGCGTTGAGCAATCCTCCGACCGCAGGACCGGTGCGACGCGCGAGCGCTTCGGTCGCCTCGCCCATGGTGGCGGCCAGGGGAATCACCGCAATGCCGGACACCAGGAACACCGCGAGGGGCGGTCCGTGGAACAGCGCGAGCGCCCAGGAAGTGGGCAGCGCGAGCA
>JBGPIW010000014.1:0-16340 GCA_041485045.1 Gemmatimonadota bacterium
CAAGAAGGGCGCCGACGGCGGACAGGACGTCTTCGTACAGTCGTTGCGCACGGGCTTGCCGCTGGCCGGCGTCAGCGTGGACGTCGTGGGCAAGAATGGGCTTACCGTGATCTCGGCGGAGTCCGATGGCGAGGGCCACGTGCGGTTCCCGAGCCTCAAGTCGTTCGAGCGGGAGCAAACGCCGGCGCTCTATTCCGCCCACAGCGCGCAGGATCTCTCGTTCCTGCCGATGAATCGATACGATCGTGAGCTGGACCTCTCACGGTTCGATGTCGGCGGTGTGTCCAATGCGATCCAGGCGGACAAACTCTCCGCCTATCTCTTCTCCGATCGCGGGGTGTACCGGCCCGGCGACGCGTTCCACGTCGGGGTGATCGTGAAGTCGGCCGATTGGGCGCAGCCGCTCGCCGGCATCCCCCTCGAGGCGGTGATCGCCGATGCCCGCGGCCTCCAAGTGAAGCAGGAACGGCTCAGACTCTCGCCGCAGGGGTTCGACGAGATCACCTACACCACGTCGGAGTCGGCGCCGACCGGCACATGGACGGTTTCGCTGTACATCGTGAAGGACGGACGCGCCGACGCACTGCTGGGCACCGTGTCGGTGCAGGTGCGCGAATTCCAGCCCGACCGGATGACGATGACCGCCCACCTCTCCGCCGAGTCGGTGAACGGCTGGGTCGCTCCAGACAGTCTCACGGCACGGATCAGCCTCAAGAACCTCTTCGGCACTCCGGCCGCCGGCCGCCGCGTGACCGCGACCGTCCAGTTGACGCCGGGCTTCCCGACGCTCCGGGGACTCGAGGACTACCGCTTCTCCGATCCCCAGAAGGCCAAGGAGACCTACTCCGAGGACCTGCCGGCCACCACCACCGATGCCGCCGGCGAGGCGCAATTCAGCCTTGGCCTGGAGCGCTTCGCGCGCGCCACCTATCGCCTGCGATTGATCACGGAAGGGTACGAGGCTGAAGGCGGTCGCAGCGTCACGGCGGAAGCGGGCGTGGTGGTGTCGAACCAGCCGTTTCTCGTCGGCTACAAACCGGATGGGGATCTGCATTATCTCCACAAGGATGCAGAACGGAGCGTGGAGCTCGTGGCGGTGGGGCCGGATGGCCGGAAGCGCGCCGTGCGGAAGCTCCGCCTGGCGCGTATCCGGATCACCTTCCTGTCGGTGCTCGCCCGACAGTACGACGGCACGTACCGATATCAGTCGGTCAAGAAAGAGGTGCCGGTGAGCGAGACACCGCTCGCGATCGCGGATACGGGGCGCGTGGTGCCGCTCGCGACCGGGGAGCCCGGCGACTTCGCGCTCGTAGTACAGGACTCAGCGGGGACCGAGCTGTCACGCGTGGACTACACCGTGGCCGCCGCGGCGAACCTGACGCGCTCGCTCGAGCGCAACGCCGAGCTGCAGCTGACGCTCGGCAAGGGCGACTACGCTCCGGGAGAGACGATCGAGCTTCAGGTACAGGCACCGTATACCGGCGCCGGGTTGATCACGATCGAGCGCGATCACGTCTACGCCTGGCGCTGGTTCCGCGCCACCACGACGAGCTCGGTCCAGCGGATCCCGCTGCCGGCCGGCCTCGAGGGTAACGGCTACGTCGCGGTATCCTTCGTGCGGGACGTGAACTCGGACGAGGTCTTCACCAGCCCGCTGAGTTACGGGGTCGCTCCGTTCTCGGTGAGCCTGGACCGGCGCAGGGCCGGGATCACCCTGTTTGCCCCAACCCTCGTCAAACCCGGTGATCCCTTCAGAGTGCACTACAGCACCGACCGGCCTTCGCGCATCGCCGTCTTCGCGGTGGATGAGGGGATTCTCCAGGTCGCGGCCTACCAGACACCGAATCCGCTGGGTTACTTCTTCCAGAAACGGGCGCTCGAAGTTCGCACCACCCAGATCCTCGATCTCATCCTGCCCGCTTTCGAGCGCCTGATGGCGGCCTCGGCCCCCGGTGGTGACCGGGAGAGCCTGATCGGCCGCAATCTCAATCCCTTCAGGCGCAAGCGCGACAAACCGGTCGCCTTCTGGTCCGGCGTGCGCGACGTCGGTCCGGCGGGCGGCGATTTCACCTTCACCGTGCCCGACTACTTCAACGGCACGATCCGGGTGATGGCCGTGGCGGTGAATGAGAGCGCCGTCGGGGCGACCGAGGTCAAGAGCGTCGTCCGGGGCGACTTCGTGCTCAATCCGAACGTCCCGCTCATGGTGGCGCCGGGTGATACCTTCGAGGTGAGCCTCGGCGTCGCCAACAACGTCGCCGGCTCGGGAACGGGTGCCCAGGTGCAGGTCGCACTCCAGGCGTCGCCGCAGCTCGAGGTGCTGGGTCCGGTGGCCGCCACCCTGTCGATCGACGCGATGCGGGAGGGGGCGGTCACCTTCCGCTTGCGCGCGCGGGGCAACCCGGGCAACGCCGACCTCGTCTTCACCAGCCGCCTCGGCCCCAAGTCGGCGCGGATCGCGGCGAGCCTGAGCGTCCGGCCGGCCGTGCCCTACCGCACCGCCCTGACGGTGGGCAGCGTACGGCAGGGAAGTGCGTCGGCGCCGGTGGATCGTGACCTCTTCCCCGAGCTCCGCACCGTGCGCGCCGGCATGTCGGTCCTCCCACTCGGGTTGGCGCACGGTCTCGTCACGTATCTCGAGCAGTATCCCTACGGCTGCACCGAGCAGCTCGTGAGCCAGGGCGTCCCGGCGATGGTGCTCGCGCACCGTCCGGAGTTCGGGATCAACCCTACCCAGGCCGGGGCGACGTTCGACAAAGTGCTCGACATGTTGCGGTCGCGGCAGAACGAGGAAGGGGCGTACGGGCTGTGGGCCGCCAACGCGCACGTGGATGATTTCGTGTCCGTGTACGCCCAGCACTTCCTGATCGACGCTAGGGAGCGCGGCTACCCAGTGCCACCAGACGTGCTGTCGCAGGGCGCCGCCTACCTGCAGCGCCTGGCGGGATCCGAAGGCGCGAGCCTTTCCGACGAACGCACACGCGCGTACGCGATCTACCTCCTGACCCGGCAGGGCGTGGTCACCACGGGGTACGCCGTGTCGCTCGAGCGGCGGGTGCGGACGAGCTACCGCGCCACCTGGCAGCAGGATCTCACCGGGGCATTCTTGGCGGCGACGTACCACCTGTTGCATCAGGAAGCGGCCGCCAGCGCGCTCATCGAGGCGTCACGCTTCGGGCAGCGCCGTCCCGCCGACTACCAGTTCTACGACGACGACCTGACGCACGACGCGCTGCTCCTCTATCTCCTCGCGCGGCACTTTCCCGCGCGCCTCGGCGCCATCAAAGCGACCGCGATCGATGCCATCGTCGCTCCCGTGCAGCACGGGGCGTACAACAGTCTCTCGAGCGCCTATACGATCCTGGCCCTCGATGCGTACGTCGCCGCCACCGGCGAGGGGGCCGCCGGGCGGTTCACGGTGACGGAGATGCTCCGGGACGGATCGAAACGGGTGTTGCCGCTCCCGGCGGGCACATTCCCGCAGGCCGATGTCTCCACCGGCGCGCGGGCCGTGGGGTTCTCGAGTGGCGCACCGGTCTCGGCATTTTACCTCCTCAGCCAGGCCGGTTTCGATCGCACGATTCCCGCCACGGCGGTGTCGCAGGGGCTTGAAGTGCTGCGAGAATACACCGACAAGGACGGCAAGGCGGTCACGAGCGTCACGCTGGGCGACGAGCTCGAGGTGCACCTCCGGTTCCGGGCGCTGGGCGCCCGACGGGTCGCGAGCGTGGCCTTGGTCGATCTGCTGCCGGGCGGTTTCGAGGTGGTGGAGAATGCGGGCGGCGGGTCCGCCATAGCGAGAGCGGCGGCGTTCGCGCCCGCCCCCGCCGCATCGGAGGAGGGCGGCGAAGGCGGTGAGGGCGGGGACGCGGGCGACCAACCCGAGGCCACGGCGTCCACCTGGACGCCGGCGTTTGGACAGGCAGTGGGACCGTGGTCGCCGGAGTATGCGGAGGTGCGGGAGGACCGGGTGAACGTGTACGGCCAGGCCGACGCGGCGGTGCGCGAGCTCGTCTACACCGTGAAGGCCACCGCGGTGGGCTCGTTCGCGGTGCCGCCGGCGTCCGGGGAAGGGATGTACGACCGGTCCGTGCGGGCCTGGTCGCAACCCGGCCGGATCGTCGTGCGGCGCCCCAAGTGACGTCCGCGCTCCGAGGCACGATCGTCCGCTGGCTGCGTCGCGCCGGGCTCGCGGGGGCAGGCGCCGCAGCCGCGTTCTGGCTGTTGCCGCGGATCGTTCCGCACCGGCCGTTGCGAGCCCGGTTCGCGACGTCCACCGCCGTGTACGACGCGAACGGCGGCCTGCTGCGCCTGACGCGCTCCGCCGACGATAAATACCGCGTCTGGGTAGCGCTCGATCGGATCTCGCCGTTGCTGGTGAACGCCACACTGCTGCAAGAGGACCGGTATTTCAGGCTCCATCCCGGGGTGAATCCGGTGGCGCTCGTCCGTGGCGCCTGGCGCTCCTACGTCGTGCGCACGCGGCGTGAGGGTGGCTCGACGATCACGATGCAACTGGCCCGGCTGCTCTACGGTATCCACTCCGCAACCCTGGGGGGCAAGCTGGTGCAAGTCGCCCGGGCGGTGGAGCTGGAGCTCTGCTATACGAAGCGGGAGATCCTGGAGGCGTATCTCAACCTCGTGCCGTACGGCGGCAACGTGGAAGGCGCGGCCGCCGCGAGCCTGATCTACTTCGGCAAAGACCCCAGCCGGCTCAACCTGCCCGAGGCGCTGACGCTCGCGGTCTTGCCGCAGAACCCGACGCGTCGGGCGCCCATCGCTGGACTGGCCGGCGTGGCACTGCGTGCAGCGCGGGACGTGTTGTACACGCGCTGGCGGGCGACCCATCCCCGCGCCCAGGGGGAAGCAAGCCTGATGCAGCTCGCCATCCGGATCGGGTCACCCGCCGAGCTGCCGTTCCGCGCGCCCCACCTGGTCGACGCGGTCCTGGCCCGCGCGGGAGCGGCGCCGGAAGTCCGCACCACACTGGATCGCCGGCTGCAGGACCTGCTGGAGCGCGAGATCCGCGCCTACGTCGCCACGCAGGCCCGGCTCGGTGTGCACAACGCCGCCGCGATGCTGGTGGACGCGCGGACGATGGACGTCAAGGCGCTGGTCGGGTCGGCGGGTTTCTTCCGCGCCGACATCGCGGGCCAGGTGAACGGGACCGCCGCCAAGCGCTCGCCCGGCTCCACACTCAAGCCGTTCATTTACGCCCTCGGCGTCGATCAGGGTATCCTGCACCCGATGACCGTCCTCAAAGACGCGCCGTCCGCCTTCGGTGCCTACAGCCCGGAGAATTTCGACGGGCGGTTCGTGGGGCCACTCACCGCCAAAGACGCGCTGATCCGGAGTCGTAACGTGCCGGCGGTGTACGTCGCCGCGAAGCTCTCCAAACCCGACCTCTACGACTTTCTGGAGATGTCGGGCGTGTCCGGGCTGCGGGTACGCGAGTACTACGGGTTGGCGCTGGTGCTGGGCGGGGGCGAGCTCACCATGGAGGAATTGATCTCGCTCTACGGCGCGTTGAGCAACGAGGGATTCGTCCGCCCGCCGCGATACCGCGCCGACCAACTACCCGCCCCGGGCGTCCGTGTGTTGAGCCCGGAAGCGAGCTACGTGACGCTCGACATGCTCAAGGACAACCCCCGGCCCGGAGACGTGTCGGCCGCCACACCGGGCCGCCTCACCGTGTATTGGAAGACCGGCACTTCGTACGGGTTCCGTGATGCCTGGACCATCGGGATCTTCGGTCCCTACATCCTGGCCGTGTGGGTCGGGAATTTCGACGGAGCAGGGAATCCCGCGTTCGTCGGCGTGCAGGTTGCGGCGCCGCTGTTCTTTCAGGTGGTGGACGCGATCGAGGCGCAGCAACCGTCGCTCGGAGAGCCGGTCCGCCGGTTCCCCGCGAACTTGTCCGTCGTCGATGTCTGCGCCGGCTCGGGGGATCTGCCCAACGCCGACTGCCCGCGGACCGTGCCGACGTGGTTCATCCCCGGCAAGTCACCGATTCGCGTCAGCACGCTCCATCAGGCGCTCCTCATCGACGATCGCACCGGGCTGCGGGCCTGCCCGCCATACACGGCGGGACGTGCGCACCGGGTGGTCTACGAAATGTGGGGCTCAGACCTGCTCAAGCTGTTTCAGCAAGCGGGGCTGCCACGACGCACCCCGCCACCCTTCGACCCACGGTGCGGCGCGCGCGCTCGGGAACCCGGGAGCGACCCTGCGCCCCAGATCACGTCGCCGCTGCGGGGCGTGGTGTATTCGCTGCGGGCCAAACGGATCGGCCAGGAGACCATCATCCTGCGGGCCACGACGGGTGCAGGGGTGCGGGAGGTGTACTGGTTCGTCGGGAGGAGCTACATCGGCACGGCGCCGCGGGGCGGGACCCTCGCCTGGAAGCCGCAGGTGCCGGGCTCATTCATCGTGCGCGCGGTGGACGATCAGGGGCAGGCCGATTCCCGCCTGATCGAGCTGGCGGTGGTGCCGTGACGACTGTTCGCCTGCCGCTCTTGCGGTAGGCCGCGGGCGCGGCTCCGAACTCAGCCAGGAACGCGTGGTTGAAGTTCGAGATATCACCGAACCCGGCGTCGAGCGCGATATCGATCACCTTCGTCTGCTCCCGCGCCAACCGGGTGGCCGCCTCCCTGAGGCGGGCTCGGAGTACGAACTGATGCGGCGTCACTCCCGTCACCTGCTGGAAGGTGCGCAGATAATGGAAGGGGCTGAGGCCCGCCTCTGCGCCCAGCCGTGACAGCGCCCAGCGCGCGCCGGGGTGGCGCTCGATGTTCCGGATGCTCTCTGACACACGGGCATGCGCCCCGGCGGTCGCTGTGGCCCGGTCATATCGCAGTCCGCTCGCGACACGGATCGCCGTGCCGGCGACCTGGAGCGCGAGCTCCTCCCACGGGGCGTCCCTGGACGCGATGACGGCACTGGCGGCGCGCGCCACGAGCGCCGACAACTCCCGCACGGGGGGCAAGCGCGGCGTGCGGAAGCGTCGCTGCCCCTTGGGGACGCCCGCGTCGGCCGCGAGACGTTCGAAAGCATCGGGAGCGTACTTGAAAGCGATGCAGCGGTCACCCGTCGCGTGCTCGTGGCCGCATTCGAAGCACTCGCCGGAGTGCCCCAGCAGGAACGACCCCGGCGTCAGGAGGTCGCGCCCCAGCGCCGAGCGATACTGGAACGTGCCGGCCACCACGATCCCGATCGACACGGCCGCGTGCTGCTCCTCGAACGGGCGATCCGCCGGGCCGAACGTGCACAGCACGTCGTCCACCGACCACCCGTCGCCTGCGGCGACGCGTCTGCCGGCCGTCCGGCCCGGGGCTCCGTCCGCCGCTTGCCGGGCCAATGCCCGCTCCAGATCGACCGCAATTTTTCCCAAGACGAACGCCCGCCGGCTCGGTAACGTGCTCAAAACATCGGGGGACGGGCGCCAGGCTCGCAACCCCTGTCCACTCAAGACCGACGAGGACGTCATGAACAGCACGACGACCGGCGAGACCACGACGACCGCTCGAATCCTCGCTGAGGGATACGGACCGGGTGCCTGGCATGGGCCCGATTTGAAAGCCGCCCTGACGGGCATCTCTCCCCGCAGCGCCTTCTGGCGTCCAGCCCCGGGGCGCCACAACGTCGCCGAGATCGCGCTGCACCACGCCTGGTACGTCCGCTCGGTGATCCATCGGCTCACCGGGAAGGCGCCAGAGCCGTTCGTGCTCGAGGGCGAAGATTGGTTCGAGGTGTCCGATGGGGGGCACCACGGCTGGCCCGAAATCGCCGCCGTGGTGGAAGAGCAGCAGGGCCGGCTGGCCGCGGTCAGCGCCGACATCGCGGCCGGCCGGATCCAGTCTCCGCTGTCCGAGCGTGAGCGGTTCGACCTCGTGCTCGGCATCACGTGCCACGCGATTTACCATGCAGGTCAGGTGCAACTACTCAAGGTGCTCGGGGCGGCGTGACGGCGGGGGGCTTGACGGCGGGGCCGGTGGTCTGTATATAACCTATCAGTTATGTACGCCACTGGCTCCGGGCGGATTGCCCCCGATCGTCTCGACGCCACCTTCGCCGCGCTCGCCGATCCCACCCGGCGGGCGATCCTGGCCCGGCTCGCCGCGGGACAAGCGTCGGTGACCGAGTTGGCGGGGCCCTTCGCGATGAGTCAGCCGGCGATCTCCAAGCATCTCAAGGTGCTGGAGCGCGCCGGTTTGATTTCGCGCGGCCGCGACGCGCAGCGGCGGCCGCGCCGGCTCGAGGCCAAGCGGCTCGGCGAGGCCACCAAGTGGCTGGAACGCTACCGCCGGTTCTGGGAAGGCAGATACCACCAGCTCGACGCCCTGCTCGATGAGCTGAAGACCAAGGGAAACAGATCAGGAGATCGCCGATGAAAAGCGCCGAAACGTTGAAGATCACAACGCCCTCGGAGCGGGAGCTCGTGATGACCCGCGTCTTCGATGCTCCACGCACTCTGGTCTACGACGCCCATACCAAGCCCGAACTGGTCAGGCGGTGGTTGTTGGGACCGCCCGGGTGGTCGATGCCCGTATGCGAGATCGATCTGCGGGTGGGCGGTACGTACCGCTACGTGTGGCGACGCGACCGGGACGCAACCGAGATGGGGATGGGCGGTGTCTACCGCGAAATCCGCGCGCCGGAGCGCATCGTCTCGACCGAGCGGTTCGACGAGGCGTGGTACCCGGGCGAGGCTGTGGGGACGCTCGTCCTCGTCGAGCAGGGCGGCAAGACCACGCTCACCTCCACCATGCTCTATCAGTCGCGCGAGGCGCGCGACGCGGTCATCAAGTCCAACATGGAGTCGGGCGTGACCGCAAGCTACGACCGCCTAGCCGACCTGTTGGCGACGACGCCGGCGTAGGGTCGGAACCGGCAGGCGGCGTCGTCGTGACGTGTCACCGATCAAACCAAAGAGGATAGCTCCATGCAAAAGATCGTTCCATTCCTGTGGTTCAACGGCAACGCCGAAACGGCGGCGGATTTCTACGTCTCGATCTTCAAGAACTCGAAGGTGCTGAGCGTCATGGGCCCGAAAGGGAAGGCGATGGGCGTCAACTTCCAGCTCGAAGGGCAACCGTTCTACGCCCTGAACGGCGGCCCGCAATACACCTTCACCCCGGCGATCTCGCTCTTCGTGAATTGCGAGACGCAGCAGGAAGTCGACGAGCTCTGGCAGAAGCTCACGGCGGGAGGTTCGGAAGAACCCTGCGGCTGGCTCAAGGACAAGTTCGGAGTGTCCTGGCAGATCATCCCCACCACGTTGGGCAAGCTGCTGGGAGACAAGGATCCCAAGAAGGCGAACGCGGCGATGCAGGCGATGCTGCAGATGAAGAAGCTCGACATCAAGCGACTGCAGCAGGCATTCGACGCGGCGTGACGCCCTGGGACGCGGTGCGCGCGTTGGCGAGTACGAAGGTCCTGCGAGTTACTTCTTCCCGGGGGGAGCTGGAGGACTCGCGGGGGGCTGGGCCTGTCCCATTGCGATGAAGGTGACGGCATCCCACGCGTTGTGAATCCCGATAAAGAGCAGCAGCAGCGCCGTGGCGGCGATCACGAATAGCCAATGTGTGGGATCTGCTGGGAGCCCGAGGGTCGCCACCAGCAACGCCGCATACGCGAGGAGCGGAAACAGGCCGTGCCAGAGCCAGTCCTCCATGACTGGGATATAGCCCGTCTGCCAGAACGCCCGCCGCACGACGATCAGCGTGTACGCGATTCCCGCCGCACCGCAGAGGACCAGGACCAGTGCGGGCGTTGCAATCCCACGCCAGGGCGCGCTGAGGATCGCCGAGATGAGCAGGACGGCGCAAAAGTGGACGATGGTCGGCGTCCCGAAAGCGCCCAGTTCCGGATCCCGGATCGAGCGCGCCTCGGCGCCGAGGGCAACCACGACGAATTGCAGTCCCGTCAGTGCCGCGGCCGACGAGCCGATGATGACGTAGAAGCTTTCCCACGCGGTGAATGGCGAGAGGGCGACTGGTTCCACGTTCTAGGCGTCAGTGACTCGCGGCGGCGTACGCGGCCGCCTTCGTCGAGTCGGCGGCGATCGTGTACATCAGCGAGTCGAGGCCCGCGCGCGTCAGGCTGTAGGCGGAGAGGATGGAGTCGACCTTCGCCGGCGCCGCGGCGATCGCTTGGGCGACGGCCACCGCGAGCTGCACGTCCGCGGGCGGCGCCGGTTCGGCGGCGGGTGTAGTGGACGTTTGCTGCTCCGACGCCTTGCTCCCGCCCCCGCTCCGGCCGCATGCGGCGATGAGCAACGCCGCGTACGCGAGCAACGGCAACCGCTTGGTCATGGCTTCCTCCCTTTCCCCTTGCCTGCCGCACCGGCGTTCCGGGCGTTGCCCCGGCCGATGCCGCGCCGGGCGTGCTCCGCGTGGATGGCCGCCGCCAGCTCACGACCGCGCAGGCCGCGCGCCAGCTGCGCGTTCACGTACTTCCCGAAATTCTCCGGTGGTGCGCCGGCCTTCACCGCGTCGACCTCCTCTCGCACGATCTGTCCGGCGTCCTCGCCCGGGACGCCGCGGCGCCGCAGCGAATCGAGCACGGCCCAGATCGAGCCTGAGGGGATCCCCGCGCGGCGCCCCTCATCCACCGTTTGCGGAAGGTGCAGGATGTGCCAAATCGAGCTGTCCTGCGGCGGCGGCTGCTGGGCGCCGAGCGGGGCGGCCAGCGCGGCCAGCGCGAGAAAGGTCATTGGGACACGCATGTTGCCTCCAGGCATGGGCACGCCGGAATAGAAGCGGGGCAGTACACCGCTGTCAAACAGAAACTGTGGATGATCTAGACGGTCTCCAGGTACTTGTGGACCATGCCGACCGCCGCCGATCCTTCGCCCACCGCCGAGGCGACCCGTTTAGTGGACCCGAGGCGTACGTCCCCCGCGGCGAAGATACCCGGCACACTGGTCTCAAGCAGAAATGGATCTCGATCCAGCGTCCATCCCTTCGGCCGCTTGCCGTCGCGGATCAGATCCGGACCGGTGATGATGAAGCCAGCCTCATCTCGTTCCACGAGATCGGCGATCATGCCGGTCTGGGGCGTCGACCCAATGAGCACGAACATCGCAGCGGCGGGCAGCGTGCTCCGCTCCCCCGTGCCGTCGCGCAGCAGGTCGATCGATTCGAGCCGGCTCGTTCCGCAAACGCCGGCCACCGACGTGTGCGTCCGAACTGCGATGTTGTCTGTGGCCTCGATGCGGTCGATGAGATAGGTCGACATCGAGGCCTTGAGTGACTCGCCGCGCACGAGAACGGTGACCGTCCGGGCGTAGCGGGCGAAGAGCAGCGCCGCCTGGCCGGCTGCATTGGCCCCACCCACGATCACGACGTCGGCGTCCCGGCAGGCCGCGGCTTCCGAGAGTGCCGCACCGTAGTAGACGCCGGTCCCGGTGAGCGCCTCCATGCCCGGCACTTCGAGGCGCCGCACCTGCATCCCCGTCGCGAGCAACAGCGCGTAGCACTGCAGCTCGGAGCCGTCCTCGAAGGTCACGACGCGGTATGGACTCTCGGCGCGGATCGCGGAAACGCCCCGCGCCGTGACCACCTCGGCGCCAAACCGTCGGGCCTGGGTCGTCGCCCGCCGCGCCAGATCCGCCCCGGAGATCCCGCTGGGGAAGCCGAGATAGTTCTCGATCTGGGAGCTCGTGCCCGCCTGCCCACCCGTCGCATCCAGCTCGATCAGGATCGTCCGCAGACCCTCGGACGCACCGTAGACCGCGGCCGCGAGACCGCTCGGGCCTCCGCCGACCACGATGAGGTCGTAAAACGGCTGCCGCGCTTCGGTCTGCAGGCCGATCCGCTCGGCCAGCTCCCGGGTGGTGGGGGCCAGCAACGACGAGCCGTCCGGAAAAAAGACGACCGGTTGCCGCTTGAGTCCCGGCGTGAGCGTCTCCACCAGGGCGCGGGTCGCCCCATCCGCATCCAGGTCGATCCAGGCGTAGGGCGTCTGGGTGCGGGAGAGAAAATCCCGCAGCTCATGGCTGCGGGGGGACCAGCGCGAGCCGGCAACCCGGATGCCTTCGAACGGCGGCCGGAACGAGGCGGCCCAATCGGCCAGGAGGTCGTCCAGTACCGGATACAGGTGCTGCTCCGGCGGATCCCACGGCTTCATCAGGTAGTGGTCGAGCCCGACTTCGTTGATTCCCCGTATCGCCGCCTCGCTGTCGGCGTAGGCGGTGAGCAGGACCTTGCGCGACTCCGGGTACAGGGGACGCAGCTCTCGCAGCAGCTCCGTCCCCGTCATCGCGGGCATCCGCTCGTCCACCAGGAAGAGCGCGATCGGCGTGCCGCGGGTCTTGAGCTGGCGGGCGGCATCGAGCGCATCGCGGCCGGAGGCGGCCTTCAGGATGCGGTAGTCGCTCCGGAAATGCTGCCGCAGATCACGCTCGATCGCACCAAGCACCTCGGCGTCGTCGTCGACGGTCAGAATCACCGGCTTGGCCACGCTCATCGTGCCTGCGGAACTGGGGCGGCCGCCACTGCGCTCACGGGCAGCCGGACGCGGAATTCCGTGCGTCCCGGCCGGGAGTCCACGTCGATGTCTCCGTCGTGCCGCTGCACCAGCCGCCGCACGATGTCGAGGCCTAGCCCCGTGCCTTCGCCGACCGGTTTGGTGGTGAAGAACGGATCGAAGATCCGGCTCCGGACGTCCTCGGGGATACCGTGCCCGTCGTCGACCACCTGGACGAGGACGGCGGCGTCGCGCTGTGCCGCCGTGATGTCGACGCGGCCACCGCTGGCCACGGCGTCGAGGGCGTTGTCGATCAGGTTGAGCCACACCTGGTTGAGCTCGCCGCCGTACCCCTGAACCCGGGGGAGGTCGGGCTCGACGGTGACGGTCACGATCGCCGATTTCGCGCGGGCCTTGGCCTGCAGCACCGCGAGCGTATCGGTGAGACCGCGGCCGATGTCGACGGCTTCGGGTACGGTCGCGTGGTCCATGCGGGTGAATCCCTTCACGGCCGCGACGAGGCCGTGGATGCGGGAGCCGGCCCGCTCGATTTCCACGGCGATGCGGCGGGTCGCGCAGCCCGCGGCGACCCAGGCGAGCGCGGTGTCGAGGGCCGATCCCTGGAGCGTCGCCCCGAGCCGGTCGAGCGTTTCGAGCGTCACCGCGGTTTCGGCGAGGGTCCCGGCGTGTGCCGTGTCCGCGCCATGACGCTCGAGCCAGGCGGCGACCGCGTCCTCGCGGTCCGCGCGCTCGAGCGGAGAGCGAACCGCCGTCACCGCGGTCTCCAGGCAGGTTGCCCGCATCTCGTCGACCATGGCGAGCTGCGGCGGTGTGAGTCCGGCGCCGCCCAGCGCCCGCGCCGCCGCCTCCGCCCCGGCCAGGTGCTCCTGGAATCCCTTGGCGCTGCGGACGATGGCCGAGGCGGGGTTGTTGAGCTCGTGGGCGAGCCCCGCCGCAAGCCGGCCCAGCGACATCAGCTTTTCGTCGTGGAGATCGCTCGAGGTAAAGCGGCGCGCGCGATCGAGCATCACGTGCACGAAGACGGCGGTGAGCTCGGGCCACAACCGGATCATGTCGGGCAAGTGGTCCCGGGCGACGGAGAACAGCTCCGTCGGCTCTTGGGCGACCGTATCCCCCGGCGTCGTGGCGAGTCGCGAGTACGGCAGGAACCCGGTGACGTCTCCGGTGCGCCACTCCATCGCCTTGCGGCGTCCGGTGCCGCGGTCGATGTGAATCACGAGGTGACCCGACAGCACGATTTGCAGCGCGTCGACCCTGTCCCCGTGCCGGTACAGCTGTTGGCCGGCCTCGAGCCGCTGCACGCGGCCGTGCTCTGCCAGCCAGATGAGCTGCTCCCGCGGCACCTCGCGCAGCAGCGCGTGTTGTTCCAGGCGACCGAGGATCTCGGCGGGGGGCGGGCTCATCGCGCACGAAGATAGCCGTCACACCGCCTTCGTCGGGAGACCTCGCATCACCAACCTCGCGAGGCTGAATCAGCATGCGCGCGGGCAGCGGGGGTTCGGCGCGGTTGCTGGGGGCGTCGCGATGGCGTAACCTGATACAGCGCCCTGCACTGGGGCGACGAGCACCCGATCCACGCGGTACCCCACAATCCGGAGGAACCCGTGCAGGCACAGAGCTATGATGCCATCGTGGTCGGATCGGGGATTGCCGGCGGCTGGGCCGCGAAGGAGCTCACGGAGAAAGGGCTCCGCGTCCTGCTGCTCGAGCGTGGCAAGAACGTCGAGCACATCAAAGACTACGTCAATGCGACCAAGCCTCCCTGGGCGTATCCCCACCGCGGGAGGCGCACCAGCGCGATGGTGCAAGCTTACCCCGTACTGAAGCGGGACTATCCCCTCAACGAAACCAATCTGGATTGGTGGGCCTCGGACCAGGAATCGCCCTACACCGAGGTGAAGCGGTTCGACTGGTATCGTGGTTACCACGTGGGCGGCCGCTCGCTCATGTGGGGACGGCAGAGCTACCGCTGGAGCGACTTCGACTTCGCGGCGAACGCGCGCGACGGGATCGCCATCGACTGGCCCATCCGCTACGCGGACGTAGCTCCCTGGTACGACTACGTCGAGCGGTTCGCCGGGATCGCGGGTTCCCACGAGGGGATGGCACAACTCCCCGACGGTCAGTTCCAGCCCGCGATGCCACTAAACTGTGGCGAGACGCTGATCGCCGGACGCTTGAAGAACCACTTCGACGGACGGCGGCGCCTCATCCCCGGCCGCAACGCGAACCTCACCCGCGCGCTGCCGGGGCGCGCCCCCTGCCAGTACCGCAACGCCTGTTGGCTGGGCTGCCCCTATGGGGCATACTTCAGCAGCCAGTCCTCCACGCTCCCGGCCGCCACGGCCACGGGACGCCTGACGCTCAAGCCGTTTGCGATCGTCACCGAGGTGCTCTACGACAAGGACCGCAAGCGCGCCACCGGCGTGCGGGTGATGGATGCGGTCACGGATCAGACGACCGACTACACGGGGCGCATCATCTTCCTCTGTGCCTCGACGCTCAACTCGACCTGGCTGCTGCTCCGCTCCGCGACCGGCGTGTGGCCGGGCGGGCTGGGCAGCAGCTCCGGCGCGCTGGGGCACAACCTCATGGATCATCATTTTCGCATCGGCGCCTCGGGACAGCTTGAAGGACTGGACGACAAGTCCTACTATGGACGCCGTCCGACCGGCTTCTACATCCCACGCTATCGCAACCTGTTCGGCGACAAACGGGACTACCTGCGCGGCTTCGGTTACCAGGGCGGCGCCTCGCGCTCGGGCTGGGCGCGGGCGGTGTCCGAGCTTGGCGTGGGCGGCGGGTTCAAGGATGCGATGGCCCAGCCCGGCTCCTGGAGCATCGGGGCCACCGCGTTCGGCGAAATGCTCCCCAACCCCGCGAACGTGGTGACGCTCGACCAGACGCGGAAGGACAAGTGGGGGCTCCCGGTGCTGAAGATCGACTGCGCCACTGGGGAAAACGAGCGCCTCATGCGCAAGGATATGATGGCCGACATGGCCGAGACGCTCGAAGCCACCGGCGTCAAAGACGTACACACCTACGACAACGAGTACTTCCCCGGCATGGGGATCCACGAGATGGGGACGGCGCGCATGGGCCGGGATCCCAAATCGTCGGTTTTGAACGCGCACAACCAAGTGTGGGACGCGCCGAACGTCTTCGTCACGGATGGCTCGTGCATGGTGTCGGCCGCTTGCGTGAATCCATCACTCACATACATGGCGCTCACGGCGCGCGCGGCGGACTTCGCCGTGAGCGAGCTCAATCGCCACAACCTGTAAGGGCGGAGGCAGCATGGCCCAGACGACCGAGCAGCACCTGATTGGCCGCCGCGAGGCGATCCGGCGCGTGAGCGCCCTCTTGGGTGGCGTGGCCTTCGTCGGCGGGAACGCGCTGCTCACCGCCTGCGAGCGCGGCACGCCCCGCGCCGCCGCGCCGACCGGCGCCGGAACCTTCACCGCCGACGATGTGGCGTTCCTGGACGAGGTGGCGGACACGATCCTGCCCACGACCGGGACGCCGGGGGCCAAGGCGGCCCAGGTCGGTGCGTTCATGGCGCTCATGGTGACCGACACCTACGAGCCGAGCGACCAGAAGATCTTCCAGGTCGGCATGCGGCAGCTGGATCAAGAGAGCAAAACCGCGAACGGCGCATCCTTCATGGCCTCGACCCCGGCCCAGCGACTATCCCTGCTCGAGAAGCTCGACCGCGAGCAGAAGACCTACATGGACGCTCGCAAGGACGACGCCCCGTCCCACTATTTCCGCATGATGAAGGAGCTGACCCTGCTGGGCTACTTCACCTCGGAGATCGGCTATACCCAGGCGATGCGCTACGTCGAAGCGCC
>JBGPIW010000015.1:0-16335 GCA_041485045.1 Gemmatimonadota bacterium
ACGGTCTCGAGGTTGGCGAGGATGCGGTCACGCGGTCGTGGACTCATGAGCCGGAAAGATATAGGTTCGGCGCATGAGCCTCAAAGGCAAGCGCGTCCTCTTCTTCGCCGCCGCCCAGTACGAAGAGCTCGAGCTCTGGTATCCCAAGATCCGGCTCGAGGAGGAGGGTGCGACCACGATCGTGGCGGGACTCGGCGAGCCGACCTACGCCGGCAAGCACGGGTTCCCGGTGACAGTCGACACGGCGGTGGAGCGCGTGCGAGCGGCCGAGTTCGACGGTCTTGTGATCCCCGGAGGATTCGCGCCGGACCGTTTGCGCCGCTCGGAGCACGTGCTGGGGCTGACTCGGGATATCCATCAGGCGGGGAAACCGGTGGCGTTCATCTGCCACGCCGGGTGGGTGCCTATTTCTGCGAAGATCCTGCGCGGTAAGCGCGCCACGAGCGTGCGCGCGATCAAAGACGACATGGAAAACGCCGGGGCCATATGGGAGGACGCACCAGTCGTCGTGGACGGCAATCTGATCTCTTCCCGTACCCCGGCCGATCTCCCCCATTTTTGCAGGGCGCTGATCGCCGCGTTCACCGAGGCTCCGCCGGACTAGCGACGCTGGTTCTCGACCCGGTCGGCGGGTCGGACACTACGTGCCCCGTCAGACATCGACCCGACGCAGCACCAAGCCGCTCGGCACCTTCGGAATGAAGTACGTCGACTTGGGTGGCATCACGTCGCCCGCGTCGGCCACCGCGAACACCTGCTCGACCCTGGTCGGGTTCAGCAGGACGGCCGCCACCGCTTTTCCCAGATGGGCCACCTGCAGCGCCGGCACGGGATCGGGCGTGTAGGTGAGGGTCGGGGTCGACCTTCCCGCGGCCAGGATCTCGCCGACGACCAGCCGCTCCACGATGGCGACGTCGAGCGTCCGCACCGCCGGAGTGCGGCCGAGCTCCACGATGCCGTCGAGCGGGGCATCGGATCGCAGCGTGAGCAGCAGATCTCGCTGGCCGCCTTCGGTGGCGACGATGCACGCGGTGCGCTCGCGCCCGGCCTCCGCCAACAGACGCACACGGTCAGCGGGTGGCGGCACCGGCCGGATTTCGAAGAAGCGCTCCCAGGCGGCCTCGAGGTTGGCCACGATGCGATCGGCCGCGTACACGACGCGATGGGTCGGCAGCACGACGAGCCCGACGTCGCGCGCCGACACCACGAAGGCGAGCAGGCGGCCCGCCGCGGGGTTTTCGCCGGCGTACGCGACCGCGGTTTCGTAGCGATGGTGGCCGTCGGCGATATAGAGCGGCGCCGCGGCCGCCGACGCCAGGCGGTCCGCCTCCGGCCCGGACACCGACCAGAGACGGATGTCGACACCGTCCAATTCGGCCGCGGCGTCCGGCGCCCGCGACCCTTCGGCGACCGCCCGCAGTCCCGCCGCGAGTGCTCCCTCGGCATCCGGGGCAAGCAGGAAAATGGACTCGAGGTTGGTGTGCGTCGCGCGCAGCAGCTCGAGGCGATCGACTTTCGGGCCCCGATGCGTCCGCTCGTGGGGCCGGATGCGGCGGGCCTCGTAGGGCTCGGCCGCGGCGGCGGCGAACATCCCGATACGGGTGTGCCGCTCGCCGGCGGGGGTGGAGAAGGATTGGGCGACCACGTACACGGAGGGCGAGCCATCGTCGTGAAAAACCCCCTCGTCGCGCCAGCCGGCCAGGTGCTCCGCCGCCGCCTGATAGCGGTTCACGTCGCCCGCGGCTTCCGGGAGAATCAGATGGACGATATTGTGCGGGTCGGCCGCCGCGTAGCGCCGGCGCCCTTCCTGGGAGATGACGTCGTAGGGGGGCGCGATCAGGCGCGAGAGCGCGGCCGTGTCGGCGTAGCGCTCCCCTCGGAACGGCGTCACGAGCGGCGTATCGGCACCCATCCTGGCGACGGAGACTCCCGTGGCATTTCGCGAAGCCCAGACAACGGTGGACCGCTGGGTCAGTCAATATAAGGAAGGCTACTTCACTCCGCTGACGAACCTCGCCCGGCTCACCGAAGAAGTGGGCGAGCTGGCCCGCGAGATCAACCACCGGTTCGGGCAGAAACCCAAGAAACCGGACGAAGCGGCCGGGGAGCTGGCCATGGAGCTCGGAGACATCCTGTTCGTGGTGATTTGCCTCGCGAACTCGCAGGGTATCGACTTGGACGACGCGTTCGCGGCGGTCATGCGGAAGGTCGCGACCCGCGACGCCGACCGCTGGACCAGGAAGGAACGCTGACCTCCTCGTAGATCCGCTCGTAGGAAACCAGCCGGTCGGGGTCCACCAGACCGGCCGCGACCGCCGCGCGCAACGCGCAACCAGGTTCGGACAGGTGCCGGCAGTTGTCGAACCGGCAGCGGTCCAGGAAAGGCCGGAACTCCGGGAAGCAGGCGCCCAGCTCGTCGGGGGCGATGCCCCACGTGCCCACCTCCCGCATGCCGGGTGTGTCGACGACGTACCCCCCAAGCGCCAGCGGTACCAGCTCGGCCGCCCTGGTCGTGTGGGTACCGGTGCGCCATTTCTCGCTAATGGCTCCGATGCGCAGCTTGAGTCCGGGCTCGAGCGCGTTCAGGAGGCTCGACTTTCCCACTCCGGACGCTCCGGTGAACACCGTCTCCCGCCCGCGCAAGAGATCGCGCAGCGCGGGCAATCCCTGCGGCACCTTGACGGACGTGGGCAGGACCTGGTAACCCGCGTGGGCGTACCGCAGCTGCAGTCGATCGACCGCGACCCGATCCAGCTCGACTTTGTTGACGACGAGTGCGGCGGGAAGGGCGTTCGCCTCCGCGATGATGAGGAAGCGGTCCAGCATTCTGGGGTTTGGCTCGGGATCGAGCGCGGCGGCGACAACGACGACCTGGTCCACGTTGGCGGCGATCGGCTGTGCCTGGCGCGCCCCGTGCCCGCCGGTCGCACGGCGGCGTGCCAGCACGCTACGGCGCGGGTGGACCCGCTCGACCGTCGCCGGACCATCCCCGTGCATTTCGAGGTCGACCACGTCACCTGCCACCAACCGATCGTCGTCGCCTCGCTTGAGCTTACCGCGCAGCACCGCGCTGCACTCGCCCTCGGGCGTGTGCACGCGGAACGCGTTCCCCGAACGGGCGAGCACCACCCCCGTCGTCATGCGCCGTCCCCTCCCCGCTTTGTCTCCGCTGCGATACAGCGATCGAGGTGCGCTTTCACCTCATGCAACGTCAAGGCCAACAGGGGTGCCTGCGCGGCGTCGGGCGTCGGCCCGAACGCGAGATACTCCGTTTCCAGGTGCCCCACGGCGCGCTCGCCACTCGTCGACCAACGAATGAAGAGGAGGGCAGCGCCGAGTCGCCCCGCCGGGTCGGGGTCGTCGTCCACCAGCGTGGACACCGAGTAGGCTGCTCCGTCGAGGCCGCCGAACGCCGGGGGACGCTGGTGCACCCTCAAGTAGCCTCCCAGCGTGGCATCGTCGTCGGTCAACGCCGCCGTAGCGACTCCCGCAGCACATTCCCGAGGATGAACCCGATGTTGGCGGGGCGCTCGGCCAAGCGGCGCATCAGATAGGGGTACCAGTGGCTGCCGAAGGGAACGTACACCCGCACTCGGTAGCCCGAGCGCCGCAGGTCGTGCTGCAGATCGCGCCGCACGCCGTACAACATCTGAAACTCGAAGCGAGACGGGTCGATGCCGCGGCCGCGGGCGTAGGCCTTGGCGTGGGTGAGGATGCGCTCGTCGTGCGTGGCGATGCCGGGGTAGTTGCCACGGTCGAGCAGCCGCTCGAGACAGGCGACGTAATTGGCATCCACATCTCGCTTTTCTGGAAACGCGACCGTCGCGGGCTCCTTGTACGCGCCCTTGCACAGCCGGACGCGCGTGCCGAGCAGGATCATCGCTTCCACGTCCGCGGCGGTGCGCCGCAAGTAGGACTGGAGCACGACGCCGGTCGTGTTCCCGAATTCCGGATACAGGGTGCGGGTGAACAGGTCGAGGGTCCGTTGTGTGTAGGCCGACCCTTCCATGTCGATCCGCACGAAGGAGCCGTACTGTTTGGCCCGCTGGAGGATGGCCCGCAGGCTCTCCACGCACAAGCGCTCGTCGATGTCGAGTCCCATTTGCGTGAGCTTCACCGACACATTGGCATCCGCGGCCGCGACGTGGATGCGATCGAGGAGCTCCAGGTAGGTGTCGCGTGCCGCCCTCGCATCTTCGGGCCGGGCGACCGATTCCCCGAGCAAGTCGAGACTCGCCGAAATGTGGGCGGTCTTCAGATCGGTCAACGAGGCGAGCGCGGTGTCGACGGTCTCGCCGGCGACGAAGCGCGCGGCGAATCTCCCGGCGAGCCGGTTCCGGCGGACGAAACGGAAGACGCGGGGTTGCTCGCTCAGCCAGAGCAGACCGGCACGGACCATCAGGGATAGAACCGTTTGCGGGCCCGCGCCTGCTCGACGATCGCTTCGCACGGCGTGAAGCGGGGCCCCAACCGATCGGCGAGCCGCTGGAGGTCGGCGTACACCCGGTCGGCGCCCAGGTCGTCGAGGTAGCGCAGCGGCCCGCCGCGGAACGGCGGGAAGCCGAAGCCGTAGATCGCCCCGATGTCGCCGTCGCGCGGCGTCCGGACGACGCCTTCGGCGGCCGCCCGGGCCGCCTCGTTGAGCATGGCGTAGGTCAGCTGCTGGACGATGTCCGAGGTCGGGATGCCGCCGTTGGGCTGCACGCCGAGGAGCGGATAGATCGATTGATCGACCCCGCCCTTTTTGCCGCCTCGATAGGTGAAGAAGCCCCTGCCCGCCTTGCGGCCGAAGCGCCCCTCGTTCACGAGCGCTCCCAAGACCTTGGGCGGCGCGAGCCGCTCGCCGAAGGCACCCTCCAGCACCTCCCCGGCGTGCTGTGCGACGTCCAACCCGACCTCGTCGAGCAGGGTGATCGGACCCACAGGAAACCCGAACTGCACCATGGCGCGGTCGATGTCATCGGCGCCGACGCCCAGGAGCAGGAGGTGGACCGCTTCGTTCATGTAAGGACCGAGGATCCGGTTGATCCAGAACCCCGGTGCGTCGCGCACCACGATCACGGTCTTCCCCATCCGGCGGCCGAAACCGACCGCGGTGCTCACCGTTTGGGGCGCGGTCGTACCGGACGGGATCACCTCGAGCAGCGGCATTCGAGCCACGGGCGAGAAGAAATGCATGCCGATCACCTGCTCCGGGCGACGGGCCACCTCGGCGATGCGCGCGATCGGGATGGTCGAAGTGTTGGTGGCGAACACGGCACGCGCCGGGAGCGCGGCTTCGCATTCCCGCAGCACCTGCTGTTTCACCGCCAGATCCTCGAACACCGCTTCGATCACGAGATCGGCGGCGCCGAACCCGGCGTAACCGTCACCACCGGACAGCAGCGCCACGAGACGGGCATGCTCGTACTTCGTGATGCGGCGCCGCGTGAGCCGCTCGTCGACGATGGCGCGAGCGGTCCCGATCCCCTTGGCGACGCGCGGCAGATCGGCGTCCTTGAGCCGGACGTCGACCTCCGCCTGGACCACAGCGGTGCCCGCGATCCCCGCCCCCATAAAGCCCGACCCCACGATACCCAGCCGACGTATCTCCGCCGGTTTGGGGGCATCGGCGATGCCGAAGTCCTTCTTCAAGTCGCGCGTCGCGAAGAAGATCTGCACCAGCTTGCGCGACACGTCGGTCACGGCGAGCTGGCCGAAGAGCCGTGATTCGCGCTGCAATCCAGCCGACATCCCGCGGCTCAGGCCGTGGCGGACGGCTTCGAGAGCGGCGAGCGGCGCCGGGTAGTTCCCTTTCGTCTGCGCCATCACCTGCTTGCGCGCCAGGCGGAACACGAGCAGCCGTCCGAGTGGATTGCCGTCGAGCAGAAAGCCGGACACGCCGCCGCGGCGACGGCGCCGGGCGAACCCACGATCCACCATGCGACGGGCGGCGGCGATCGTGACGTCCGTGAGAATGGACGGTGGCACCAGCTCGTCCACGAGCCCGAGGCGGAATGCCTTGGCGGCGCGCTCGCTCTTGCCGGCGAGGATGATGTCGAGCGCTGCGCGGGCACCGATGAGCCGCGGCAACCGTTGGCATCCGCCCGCCCCCGGCAGAATGCCCAGCTGCACTTCGGGCAGGCCGAGCTGGGTCTTGGGGTGATCGGTCGCGACGCGGTACCGGCACGCCAGGGCGAATTCGAGCCCGCCCCCCAGGCAGGCGCCGTGGATGCCCACGGCGATCGGCTTCGAGAACGCGGCCACGCGGTCGAGCATCGCCTGTCCGTCGCGCGACAGCTGCTCGGCTTCGGCCGCCGTGTTCAGCCGGCCGAACTCCTCGATGTCGGCGCCGGCGATGAAGTTGTCGGCTTTGCCGGAGAAGAACGCTACGGCCCGCACCTGCCCGTCGCGCTCCAGCGCGGTGAGCATGCCGTACAACTCGTCCTTTACCGGTTGGGAGATGACGTTGACGGGCGTGCCGGGACTGTTCAGCGTGACGACTGCGATGCCGTCGGAGACCTCCCACGTGATCGCGGGCATCAGCGGCGCTCCAGCACGACGGCCGACGCCATGCCGCCCTGTGCGCACACCGAGATGAGACCGAACTGCACGTCGCGCCGCTTCATTTCGTTCGAGAGCGTGGTGACGAGCCGGCCGCCGGTGGCCCCGAACGGATGGCCGATCGCGATGGAACCACCCATCACGTTGATGATCTCTTCGTTGATCTCCCACCCCTTCGCGGCGAAGCCCTGCAGGTTCGACAGCACTTGGGAGGCGAACGCCTCATGGATCTCGATCAGCCCGAGATCCTTCCATTCGATCCCGGCGCGTTCCAGGGCTTTGGGCACGGCCCGGATCGGTGCCTGCAGCAGCTGCCACCCGGGATCCACGGCGGCCACGGCATACGAGCGAACGTACGCGAGCGCCTCGTACCCCAGCGAGCGGGCCACTTCCTCCGCCATGAGAAGGACCGCCGAGGCACCATCGGTGAGCGGGGAGGCGTTTGCCGCCGTCACGCTCCCGTATCTGCGGTCGAACACGGGCCGCAGCTTTGCCATTTGCTCGAGCGACGAATCGGTGCGAATCCCGTTGTCCGCCTTCACGATCTCCGCGCCGGACCGTTCCGGGAGCCAAGGCGCTATTTCGGCCGGGAGCCGGCCGTCGGCTGTGCCTTTGGCGGCGAGCTGATGACTGCGCAGCGCCCAGCGATCCTGCGCATCGCGCGTGATGTGATTCTCCTTGGCCATCTTCTCGGCCGACTGCCCCATCGAAGCCCCGGTCGAGGGCTCGGCGATCGCCGGCGCGACCGGGATCAGGTCGCGGGGACGTATGCGGGCGAGCGTGGCCAGGCGCGCTCCAAAGGTGCGGGCTTTGCTGGCTGTGACGAGGATATCGGCGAGGCGGTGGGAAGCGAGGATCGGAATGTCGGAGAGCGACTCGGCGCCCCCGGCCAGAATGACATCGGCGTGTCCCTGCGCGATCTGGTCGTGGGCAGCGGTCACCGCCTGATTCGAGGAGGCACACGCCCGGTTGAGGGAGAACGCCGGTATTTCCCTGGGGAATTGCGGCAGGAGGCTCACTTCGCGCGCGATGTTCGGCACGAGCGGCGATGCGACGACCTGCCCGAAGATCACCTCGTCGACGCTCGCGGGGTCGAGGTTGGTGCGCTCGAGAAGCTCCCGCGCCGCGTAGCGGGCCAGGTCCACGGCGCGCACATCCTTGAATGCGCTGCCCGCCTTGCAGAACGGCGTGCGGCACCCTGCGACAATCGCCACGCGCCGCCCGTTGGGAAACGCCATTGCTCCCCCTCCGATCCCCGGCAACCGAGAACGGGGAAACCTACTACGTCGGCACGCCCGAGGGGAATCCGCGCGGGTGCACTCACGCCGAACTCTGCCGTGGCGATTACATTCTTCACGCCACGACGCGGGGCGCACCGACGTGGGTGCCCGAGACGTCAGGTGACGCAGAGCACAGGCGGCCCGGTCGTATCACCACGCCGAAATCCGGAGGGGAGTTGGCGGGCGAAGCGCCATTCTCACACCGAACCCGCGCCGCGGCGCTGGAGTCGATGCAGGAGCAGCCGGTGGACCTGCTGGTGATCGGTGGCGGGATCACGGGCGGAGGCATCGCGCGCGATGCTGCCCTGCGCGGATTCCGCACGGCGGTCGTGGATGCGGGGGATTTCGGCGCCGGCACCAGCTCCCGCTCTTCGCGCCTGGTCCACGGGGGATTGCGCTACCTCGAGCACTTCGCGTTCGGCCTCGTGCAGGAAGCGTCGCGCGAGCGGCGAGCGCTGCTCCGCATCGCTCCCCACCTGGTGCGCCCGCTGCGCTTCCTGTTCCCGCTCTACCGCGGCGGCCGCGTGCCACCCTGGAAGCTGCGGGCGGGCATGTGGCTCTACGACCTGCTCGCCGGATTCCGTAACACGCACCTCCATCGCTGGCTATCTCCACGGAAAGCGCTCGAGGCAGAACCAGGCCTGCGAGACCGGGACCTGCTGGGCGCCGCCGTGTACTGGGACGCGCAAACCGACGACGCGCGGCTCGTCGTCGCGACGTTGCGCGGCGCCGCCCAGTCCGGCGCACTGGTCGCCAATTACACCACGGTCACGAGCTTCGTGCGAGCCGAGGGCCGGATCGTCGGCGTGGTGCTGCGCGACAGCCTTTCGAGCGAAGAACGGATCGTGCGGGCACTGTGCGTCGTGAACGCCACCGGCCCCTGGGTGGATCGCGTGCGGCGTCTCGACGACCCCAACGCGCACCCGCTGATGCGGCTCTCCAAGGGAGCGCACGCCATCGTGCGGCGCGAGCGGCTCGGGCTGCGGGATGCGGTGACCCTGGCCTCTCCGATCGACGGCCGCGTGATGTTCCTCTTGCCCTGGAACGACCTCGCCTACATCGGCACCACCGAGACGGAAGGAGACGCGACACCGGAAACCGCCCGGGCCACGGGTGAGGACGTGACGTACCTGTTGCGTTCGGCGAACGCGGTCTTCCCGCGGGCCCGCCTCGCGCCGAGCGACGTTCTCGCCACCTGGGCGGGCGTACGCCCCCTGCTCGCCGCAGACCGCGACGTCCCGGCCGGAACCGTGTCGCGCGAGCATCGCATCGTCGAGAGCCCGAGCGGCCTCGTCACCATCGCGGGCGGCAAACTGACCACGTTCCAGGTCATGGGACGCGACGTCGTGGACCTCGTCGCCCATCGGCTGCGCCAACAGGACGGCCGCCCCCTCCCGGCCCGCGCGCCGACGGAGACCCTGCCGCTCCCGGGCGGCGAAATTGCCGCGCTGGATGTCATGATGCAGTCGGCGCGCATGAAAGAGCTCCCGCCGACCACCGCGCACCACCTGGTGGACAGCTACGGCACGGAGTCGGCCGCCATCCTGAACCTCGTCGCCAAGAACAAGGTGCTGGGAGGTCCCCTCGTCACCGGGCGCCCCGAAATCCGGGCGCAAGTCGTCTACGCCGTGGACCGCGAGATGGCGCTGCGCCTCACCGACGTCCTGATCCGGCGGCTGCACCTCTTTTACGAAGACCCGCAGCACGGCGCCGGCGTGGCCGCCAACGTCGCCCGGAAAATGGCCGAGCTGCTCGGCTGGGATTCCACCCGTGAGGACGACGAGATCGGGGAATACCTGGAAGAGGTGCGGAAGTCGCGGGCATTCCTACTCGAAGTGGGACGGGCCAGTCAGGTCGTCCGCTGAGGTCCGAAGTATCGGCGCTCCAGCCAACGCACGACCGCCGGCTTGCCGCAGATGATGCCGTACACCTTGGGATCCGCCCCGCGCGAGCGGTACGCGCAGACGTAGCGGCCGCCGGCCTCCTCGACCAACACCTGCGTGGCGGCGATGTCCCAGAGCTTCACCCCGTAGTCCACCGCCGCCCCGATCACCCCTTCGGCGGCGAAGGCGTGCGCGATGCAGTCGATGTAGCCCCGGACCTGCCCGTGCTCGCGGATCAACCGGTCGAACCCGACGCCGGCGCGGCACTGGACGAAGCGCCCTCGATCACCCACTGAAATCACTTCCCGGGGCAGGTCGCCGCGCGCGGCGTCCCGCACGCGGAGGCGGCGCCCGTCGCGCCAGGCCCCGAGCCCGACCGCCGCGCTGTAACACCGATCCAGCGCAGGCAGATCGATCACGCCGACGAGCGGCCGTTCCCCCTGGTGCAGCGCTATGATCGTCCCGTAGAATGGGATGCCGTTGGTGAGGCTCGTCGTGCCGTCAATCGGATCGAGGATCCACTGGTACTCGGCGTCCGGGTGCGTATGGGGAAGTTCCTCACCGAGCACGCCGTGCCGCGGAAACGTCCTGCCGATGGCGGACCGCAGCGCGCGCTCGATCGCCAGGTCCACGTCGGTCACGACGCTGGCGTCCGCCTTGAGGCGGGTGCGGAAGCCCGCCCTGATGCGCCGCCCGCCGATCCGCCGCGCGAGCCGCGCGAGCCGCGCGAACGAGAGCGCCGCGCGGTAATAGCGCCGTCGCTCGGCGAGCGGGGCGATCACGACGCGGGGAGGTACTCCGGCGGAATCGGATTGCCGGGCCGCTCGTCGTCCCACTGCGCCGCCGAAATCCACCAGCGCGTGCCGTCCCAGAACAGCTCGACGCTGTTGATCCCGCGCCCGATCACCGGACCGTCCAGCCGCTCGCGCATCTCGTAGGTGCTGAACACGTGCACCACGTTGCCGAACCGGTGTGCCACGCGGTGGATCTCGGTTTCGAAGAACCCCCGGCGGACGAGGCCCTCGTTGGACTGGTCCACGAAGCTCTGGTGATCCATGACGCCGGCGCGGATGGCACCCGACGAGTCGGTGGACAGCGAGACGAACTGCACGTGCGGGATGTATAGCGACCGGTCGCGCGACCATTGCCGCGGTTGGCCCGCGGGCCCCGAGATCACGTCATAGAAGGCCTTTAGGATCCCGTCGAGGGTCCCGACGTCGTCGGGACGGGGGGGAACCGTCGGCACGTCGACATGGGCGCGCGCCGGCTGTTGCGCTGCCATTGCGGCCGGGGTGGCAAGCAGTAGGACGGCGAGTCGGGCAACCCAGGAGCGATCACGCATGGGACCTCCAGTGGGACTTGAAAAAAAGTGCGGCGCCGGAAAGCGCCGCACAATGATACGCTGAATACGGTGGAAGTTCAGCGCGGCTCTCGGGATGAGTGATCCCGGACTCGGGGATGAGGATCTCCTTCGTCCACGTCCAGCTGGCGCAGCGCCCATTTCGCCATGCGACGCACGGAGCTCGATGCATCCTGTTGCGCGGCCTGCAGGGCGTCAACCGCACGTGAACTCTCGATCTGACCAAGGGCCCAGGCCGCAGCGAGTCGCACTGACGCCTCCTGATCCTTGAGCACCGGCAGGAGCGGAGCGACCGCCCGTTCGTCCTCGATCTGCCCCAGCGCCCAACACGCCAACGCCCGGACCGCGGGATCCGCGTCCCGAAGCGCCTCGGCCACTGCGGGGACAGCGTTCCCGCTCTCGATCTGACCCAGCGCCCAGAGAGCGGTCTTCCGCACCCGGACCGACGGATCGCGGACCAACGCCCCGAGCGCACTCACGCCGTTCGCGCTTTCGATCTGTCCCATCGCGTAAGCGGCCGTTTGCCGAGTATGGTCGTCGCGGTCTCGCAGCAGCGGCACGAGGAGCGGCACGGCAGTCTCATCTTCGATCTGTGACAAGGCCCAGACGGCCGTCTCCCGGACGTCCGGGGACGGATCATTCAGGACCGTGCCCAGGGGTTGTATGCCTCGCTGGTCCTCGATCTGTCCCAGGGCCCAAGCGGCGGTGCGGCGTACGACGGCCACCGGGTCACGCAACGCGCGAGCCAGCGGCTGGATGGCGGAGGCATCCTCGATATCTCCCAGCGCGTGGGCAGCCGCGCGGCGAACCGCCACGGCGTCATCGCCCAGTGCGTCGCCGAGGGGGCGCACGGCGCGCTTGTCCTCGAGGTCGCCCAAGCCGAACGCGCCCGTCGCCCGCAGGGCGGGCTGCGGGTCGCGCAGCAGTCCGGTGAACAGGTCGAATGCCCCGGGGGCACGGGTCTGGCCGAGCACCGACGCGGCGATGTTGCGCACGCAGGTGTTCTCGTCGCGGATCACGGATCGGAAGACACCGAGGGTGGCGTCGTCGAAGCGATCGTCGCGGTCGTCGGCACCCGGATCGGGAAACGACACGTCCACGCCGATGTCACCCCCCATCTGTGGGGTCGGCATCGGGGTCGGCATCGGGAACGGCATCGGCATGACTTCGTCCCCTCGATTCCAGTCCCACCCGCCGCCGAAGTTGGTCAGGGCGCGTCCCGCGAGCAGGCAAACGGTCGAGTCGGACAGCTTCAGCTGGGCCAGGAGCCGCGCCACCCGCGCCGAGTCGACGGATGCCCCGATCGCCCGTGGACCGACCTGCACGGCGGCCGGAGAGACGGTGACGGGCGTTGCCGGGACAACGGTCAGTCCCGCGGTGATCCAGAACACATGACGCAAAGAACCGAAGACGACCATCGGAACCTCGGGAGACGGTGGGGGTCAACCTCGTTGGATAATCGGCCGGTCCGAATGGTTGTGGCGCGGCCGAACCCAATCCTCGACCGGGAGGTTGAGCATGAAGCCTGTACTCGCCATCGCACTCACGGCAGGCGCGCTGCTCGCCGGAACGACGACCACGGCGCGCGCGCAGCGATCTCACATCGGGCCGCATGCCGGATACAACTTCGACATCGAGCGTGGGCTCATCGGTGCACAGCTGCTGCTTCCGCTCGGCAGGTCGGTGGAGCTGTATCCGTCATTCGACTACTACTTCGTGGACGGGGGATCGCTGATCGGCTTGAGTGGCGATCTGAAGTTCCGCGTGCCGACCGGCGGCCCTTCGGTGCTCTACTTCGGGGGCGGCGTCAACTTTCTGCGGGCGTCGGCCGGCGGGAGCTCCGACACGGACACCGGGTGGGATGTTCTTTTCGGGCTCGAGTCACGGATCGGGATGACCCACCCCTACATCGAAGGACGGGTGCTCAATCACAGTGGATCGGCGTTCCAGCTCGTGGCGGGCCTGAACCTCACCCTGTTCTAGCCGGCGCCGCCCAGATGCTTCTGCCGTTCCATGCGCCCGTAGCCCTCGGCCTCGTGCGCCCGGGCCGCGACGAGTGACACCACGATGCCGATGGCGAAGGACAGGGGGATCGTGACGAGCGCTGGGTTCTTGAGCGGGAACCAGGCCGAGGGGTGCTTCAGCACGTCTATCTGAACGGTGGGCGACAGCCAGATCAGCACCAGCGTGGTCACCGTGCCACACACCATGCTCGCCACCGCCCCGGCGGTCGTGTAGCCACGCCAGAACATGGCGAGGACGAGAGCGGGGAAATTGGCGCTCGCCGCGATGGCGAAGGCCAGCCCGACCATGAACGCCACGTTCTGGCCCTTGAATGTGATGCCCAGCAGTACGGCGAGGATGCCGAGCCCGACGGTCGCGACCCGCGCCACTTTCAGCTGTTCCGCCGCGTCGGCTCGGCCCCGCCGCACGACGTTCACCCAGAGGTCGTGCGACAGCGCGGCCGCGCCCGACAGCGTCAGGCCGGCGACCACCGCGAGGATCGTGGCGAACGCCACGGCAGCGATGAACCCGAGAAACGCCCGCCCGCCGAGGAACTCGGCCAGCAGCGGTGCCGCCATGTTTCCGCCCGGCTCCACCTGCCGGATCGCGTCCGGCCCCACGAGCACCATGGCCCCGAAGCCGAGCACGAAGGTCATGAGGTAGAACGCGCCGATGAGCCCCGTCGCATAGAACACCGATGTCCGCGCGGCTTTCGCGTCGGGCACCGTATAGAACCGCATCAGGATATGGGGCAGCCCCGCTGTCCCGAACATCAGCGCCATCCCGAGCGAGATCGTGTCGAACGGCTTCGCCACCAGACGTCCCGGCGCCAGCACGCCGTCACCGTACCGTTGCGCGGCGGCCGCAAACAGCGCCGCGGGATTCATCCCGAAGCGCGCCAGCACGAGTACGGTGAGTATGGCCGCACCGGTGAGCAGCAGGCTCGCCTTCACGATCTGCACCCAGGTCGTGGCGATCATGCCGCCGAACAACACGTACGCGATCATCGCCGCCCCGACGATCACGATGGCCGTTTCGTAGTGCAGGCCGAACATCAGCCGGATGAGACTCCCCGCCCCCACCATTTGCGCGATGAGGTACAGCGCGACCGTCGCGAGCGTGCCGAGCGCCGCGGCGAGCCGAACCGGCGTCTGCGACAGCCGCGAGGCGATCACGTCCGCGAACGTGTACTTGCCCAGATTGCGGAGCGGCTCCGCGACGAGGAACAGGACGACCGGCCACCCCACGAGCCAGCCGGTCGAATAGATCAACCCGTCGAAGCCCGTGGTCGCGACGAGCCCCGCGATCCCAAGGAATGAGGCGGCGCTCATATAGTCGCCCGCCAAGGCGAGCCCGTTCTGCGCCGGGCTGATCGTCCGCCCGGCGGCGTAGAACTGCTCCGTCGTGCGCGTGCGGCGTGCGGCCCAGTAGGTGATGCCGAGCGTGACGGCGATGAACAGGAAGAAGAACCCCATCGCGACGCCGTTCGGCTCGCCGATGCTCGTCGTGGCCGCTTGTGGCGGGGGAGTCATGCTACTGCCCCAGGGAGCGGAGGTCGGCATCGTAGCGCGTGTTCGCCCAGCGCACGTACACCCAGGTGAGCACCCACGAGCACACGATGACGCACGCCCCCAGCACGATGCCGATCGATAGCCCGGGGGCGAGCAGGCGGCCGAGCAGCGGCTTGTCGAAGGCGATCAGCGCGATGAAACCGAAGTACAGCGCGATCATCGCGCCGGTCAACGCGAGCGCGACCTTCCAACGCCTTGCGGCGATGGTCCTGAGGCGGGCGTCTCGCTCCGGCGTCGGACCGCTCATCGCCACCCCCGCAAGCTCCGCACATAGTCGTGCAGCACCAGGAATTTCTCGAACACGATCACCCCCTTGCGTTTGCGTCCGAATTCGCCGAACAGCTCCCGCAGCCGCCCCCGTCGGGTCACGTAGAACCGGAACGTTTCCGCGAAGTCCTCCTGCGGGTGCGTCGCGGCGTACCGGCTGACGTAGTCGACGAGTGTGGTCGCCACCCGGCGGCGCTCGAAATCCACCCAGTGCTCGTCCGCCACGCGGTACGCCTTGCGCACCTCCCCGAAGGTCCGCCGGAACCGGCCCGAGCGCGTCCAGCTCCAGTTGTGATAGAGGAAAGAGTGCCCCAACTCATGCAGGATCAGACCGGTGAGCGTGTTCCAGGAGATCTCGTCGCGCCGGCGCTTCCGCGTCACGTACCGGCGATCGATCTCGATGACCTTGGGAGCCGCCGGGGACACGCCGGACACCCCGGGCCGCAGCAGGATCCGGTAGTCCCAGTCCTTGACGCGCGACACGATGAGCAGGCTCCGCACCCGCCGCAGCGCCTGGCGCACGAGATCGCGTCCCGTGGCATCCTCTCCGCACCACGGACACGTCTCCATCCAGTCGTCCACGCCGCGGTCGCAATGGGGGCAGTCGTTCTGGAACCGCTCGTATTTCCAGTGCTGGACCTTGTCGCACCACGGGCACCACTGCATCGGGTACTGCAGACCCCCGTGGCACCGACGGCACCGGCGCTCGTACTTGAAGCCTTTGGGTTTCTTGAGCGGCTCGGAACTCGAGCCCTCGTCACTGATGTCGCGCCCGCACCACGGACAGAACGAGAACGTGTCGGACACGATCCAGCGGCAGTAGCGACACTCGGCCCCGGTCTGCATCTGGGCATCGCCCCACACCAGGGCCTTGTTGCAGTTCGGGCAGTGGTACCAGAAGCGCTCGATCTCCGCGCGGCAGCGTGGACACCGCAACTCGGGCCGGGGGATCTCGCGGCGTTTGACGAACGTCCGCACCGCGGACCACACCGACGATCCACTCATCGCCGCAGCGCCTCGTCCACGATCCGCTGGATGAACGCCCGGTAGTTCATTCCCGCCTTCTCCGCCGCGTTGGCAAGCTCGTGCCCACTGGCGATGAACGGATTCGGGTTCGCCTCCAGCACGTACACCTCATGGTCGTGGGTCAGCCGCAGATCCAGGCGGCCGTAGTCCTGGAGCCATAGCGCGTGGAACGCGGTTTCGCAAACCGCGCGGATCTTCCCGCGGACGGCCTCCGAGAGCCGCGCGAAGCCCGAGCGGATTGCGTGGCGCTCGCGGTATTCGTCGTCCCATTTCGCCTTGTACGTGACGATGCGCCGCTCCGCCTTGGGAACCTTCCCGAAGTGCAGCTCCACGACCGGCAGCATCTCGATCTTGTCGTTGCCGATCAGCCCGACGTACAGCTCGCGCCCCTCGACGAGCTC